>CAZHIK010000899.1:0-2583 GCA_964532635.1 uncultured Enterobacterales bacterium | reverse complement strand
CTCGGCGATGTACAGGCAGGGCTCGGATGAGCCCGGGCAGGGCCCCGCGGCCAGGTCCTCCCAGTCGCGGTTGTCGACCCCTGGCACCCGGTGGCGGCCCAGCAGTCCGCCCTCGAGATCGAAGTGGTACAGCTCGGCCGCATTGCCAGAGTCGTTGTGGGTCCACCAGGTGCCCGGCTGCCGGGCGGACGGGGCCAGCCCCGAGGACTCGCTGAGCTTGGGCGCGGTGACCTGGGTGACGGGCTGGGGGGGATCGAAGGGCAGCGGGGGGCCCTGGGGCTCCAGCAGCTGCGCGAAGCTGGTGCAGCCGGCCCCGAGGACCGCCAGTGCGACGAGCCGCAACCGCATCAGGCTTCGACCAGCTCCGGCTGCTCGCCGACACGGCGCTTCAGGTAGCCTCCCATGCCAGCGGCGCCCTTCCACTCGCCGTGGTCCCACAGCACGCGGCCGCGGGAGAGGACCACGTCGAAGCTGCCGTAGCCCTGCATGCCTTCGTAGGCGTTGTAGTCGCAGTTGTGCTCGCTCTTGTCCACGCCCATCGTGTACTCGGTGGTGGGGTCGAAGATGACGATGTCGGCGTCCGAGCCCACCGCGATGGTGCCCTTGCGGGGGAACATGTCGAAGAAGCGGGCCGGATAGGTGCAGCAGGTGTCGATCCACTTGTGCACGTCGATGCGGCCGGGCTTGACGCCGAAGCTGTACATCACGCCCATGCGGTCGCCGATGCCCGGCGCACCGTTGGGGATCTTGGCGAAGTTGTCGCGGCCCATCTGCTTCTGGGTGTCGAAGTTGAAGGGGCAGTGGTCGGTGGCCACCGTCTGCAGCGAGCCGTCGGCCAGGCCGGCCCAGAGGTAGTCCTGGTGGCCGGCGGGCCGGATCGGAGGCGACATGACCCACTTGGCGCCCTCGAAGTCCGGGCGACGGTAGACCTCGTCGTCGAACATCAGGTACTGGGGGCAGGTCTCGGCGTAGACGGCCTGGCCGCGGACCCGGGCCTCGCGCACGGCGTCCAGGGCCTCCTGGCAGGTCAGGTGCACGATGTAGAGCTTGCAGTCGGCGTAGCGCGCCAGCGCGATGGCCGAGGCGGTGGCTTCGCCTTCGACACCCGAGGGGCGGGACAGGCCGTGGTACTCCGGGGTCAGCTTGCCCTGCTCGATGAAGGTCTTCTGCATGGACTCGACAATGGAGCCGTTCTCGGCGTGCATGGAGACGGGCACGCCCAGCTTGCCCATGTCGCACATGAAGTCGAACAGCTCGGGATCCTCGACGCCCAGCACGCCCTTGTAGGCCATGAAGGTCTTGAAGCTGGACACGCCGCGCTCGATGCAGGAGCGCACGCCGGCCTTGGCCGACTCGTCGTCGTACCAGGTCATGGCCATGTGCAGGCCGTAGTCGAACACGGCCTTGCCGCGGGCCTTGGCCATCCAGACATCGAGGACCTCGTCGTAGTCCTGGCCGCGGAAGCTGATGGCGAAGTCGACGATGCTGGTGGTGCCGCCGTAGGCTGCGGCGCGGGTGCCGGTGTAGAAGTCGTCGCTGGACATGGTGCCCATGAAGGGCATGTCCAGGTGTGTGTGGACGTCCACGCCGCCGGGGATGATCCAGCGGCCCTTTGCGTCGATGACCTCGTCGCCCGCGGCTACGGGTAGATCCTTGGCGATGGCGGTGACGACGCCGTCTTCGATGCGGAGGTCGGCGTGGTAGCGGTCGGCGGCGGTGATGATCTCGCCGTTGGTGATGATGGTGGCCATGGGGAATCTCCTAGGGAAGCAGGCGGGTCATGTCGCCGTAGGTCTCGGGACGGCGGTCTCGGTAGAACTGCCAGACACGGCGGACCTCGGTGATCTGGTCGAGGTTGCAGTCGGCGTGGATGAGTTCCTCGGCGGTCTCGCTGGCTTCGGCCAGGAAGGCGCCGCGGGGGTCGCAGATGTAGCTGGAGCCGTAGAAGCGGCCGATGTTCCAGGGGGGCTCGGTGCCCACCCGGTTGGAGGCGGCCATGAAGTAGGTGTTGGCCACGGCGTGGGCCGGCTGCTCGAGCTTCCACAGGTACTGGGACAGCCCCGCCACGGTGGCGGGGGGATTGAAGACCACCTCGGCCCCGTTCAGGCCCAGCAGGCGGGCGCCTTCGGGGAAGTGGCGGTCGTAGCAGATGTAGACGCCGACCTTGCAGTAGCGGGTCTGGAAGACCGGGTAGCCCAGGTTGCCGGGCTTGAAGAAGTACTTCTCCCAGAAGCCGGAGGTCTGGGGGATGTGGTTCTTGCGGTAGATGCCCAGGGTGGTGCCGTCGGCATCGATGACCACGGCGGTGTTGTAGTACACACCCGGCAGGGCCTCCTCGAAGATGGGGATGACCATGGCCATCGCGTACTTGCGGGCCAGTGGGCGCAGCCGCTCGACCGTGGGGCCGTCGGCTCGCTCGGCGGCGGCGTACCAGCGGGGATCCTGGCTGGGACAGTAGTAGGGGGTGTTGAAGATCTCTTGCAGGCCCAGGACCTGCACGCCCGCTTCGCCGGCCTGTTCGATGAGGGGAAGGTGGCGCTGCAGGCCGGCTTCCTTGACCTCCTCGATGGGGGTGGTGTTGTC
>CAZHIK010000898.1:0-4116 GCA_964532635.1 uncultured Enterobacterales bacterium | reverse complement strand
CGCACATCCGCGAGCTGAGCCGCGAGGACCCCATGAGCCCCGCGGGATCTCGGGAGACCCGGCGAGCACAGCGGAGCACGGTGCGCTGGCTGGAGCATCGCAGCCACGAGGTCGAGCGCGCGCTGGAGCCCTGACACATCGGGACATCCGGCCCCTCAAACCGGATCTTCCCGCGACCGATGGGCAAGGCGAAACCCAACCCGCCCAGTCGCCATGTACATCGTCCTGACCGAAGATCTGTCCACCGGCAATCCCGAGATCGATCCGAGAAACCAGCGCATCCTGGACCGGGTCAACGCCATCGCGATGGCCACCGAGTCCACCATGGTGGGTGCCGCCGTCGAGTCGCTCCTGCACGAGCTCCAGCGCCAATTCGCCGCCGAGGAGCGGGTGATGAATGGCCTGGGCTGCTCCTGGAGCCATCGACACGCCCGCGAACACCGCGCCCTGGAGAGCTGGGTCGAGCAGCTGTCCCACTCGGCCCACGACGGTCGCAATCCCGTCTCCGTGCAGCTCGAGCTGTTCGACGGCGTGGAGCGCCGCCTGCTGCGCCACATCCGCAAGGCCGACGGTCGCCTGGCCCGCTGGCTGGAGCGTCAGCGCAAGAAGCGCCGGGGTAGCGAGCTGGAGCGCGCCCTGTGGAGCGAGGCCCAGGAGCTGGCGGCCAAGTAGCGGGGCTACCAGCCGGTGACCTGCATCCCCAGGCCGTAGGCCACGATCTCGCCGTCGCTCACCGTGGTGGGAGCCAGGGACCAGTCACCGGGCGGGTCGATGTGCGGCCGAGGCAACAACAACGAGGCCCGATCCCGGCGCTCGCGACCCTCGAGCCGCGCTCCGAGCAGTCCACCACCCAGGGCGCCGGTGCCCGCGCCGACCAGGGACGCGACGAGGATGGGGTCCTGATCTCCGGTGGCCAGGGCCACGATCACGGCGCCCATCGTCGCGCCGGCTACGCCACCAGCGTCGGCCATGCCCACCACCACCGGTGAGGCATCCACCACAGGTGACATCAGCAACACGCCGGCGCCCAGGCCGATGTCAGAGGCGATCAGCGTGACGCCAAGGGTCTCGTCGCCGTTGGCGTCGGCAAGAGTGGACCCCACCAGTCCCAGGTAGGTGCCCCACAGGCCCAGGGAGGTGGCGCTCAGGGTGTCGCCCACGTTGATGTCGATGCGAGGCGAGGCGATAGCGGCCACCGAGCCCACCGTCGCGGGGACCAGGGCGTTGAGCCCCGCGGTCTGGTGGTGCTCACCGGCGAAGGACCACCAGCCCGTGGTCTGCCACGCGGCCCAGCCGGTGGCCAGGCCGGTGAAGACCAGATCGTTGGCCGCGATACCGTTGGGGTTCTTCCAGGCCAGGTAGGAGCCCAGCCCCATGCCCGTGGTCCCGGTGGTCCAGACCGTGGCCCGCAGCAGGCTGTTGCCGGTGCTGTCCGAGACATCGAGCCAGTTGTCGGCGACCATCCCGACCCCCAGCCCCACCATGGAGCCGTAGCCCAGGCCCATGTAGCCGGTGAACACAGCGTCACCGCCCAGCTCCATGGGGTTGGCCAGGCCGTAGCCCCCGAGGGTGCCGAGCCCTATGCCGGCCCAGAAGCTGGAAGAATCACTGTCGTCCCAGGCCAGCAAGCCGCCGGAGAATCCACCCCAGGTGCCGCCCAGGGTCATGTGACCGATGTCGCTGCCGCTGAGTTCGACGTTGGGAGCGACCCAGTGGCCCACCGCCAGGCCCCCCGCGAACCCAAGGCCAGTGCCGAGGAACGCAGCCTGGGAGGCCCTGTCCCAGTCCACCTCGTCGTAGGCCTCCCAGTATTCATCGCTCCACTCCTCGTACTGGTCGAGGTCGGGGCGCAGGCTCCTGTACGTCATCCAGCGGCTGGTGTTTCCCCCGGCCAGTCCGGTCGCAGCAGAGACGACCAGGGCTTCGACCGTATCCCCCTGAGTCCCCGGGTGGCGGTCCATGAGCAATGCGCCCGCTCCGAAGCCAACCGCTTCACCCACCAGGCCGCCCGACCAGGGGTAGACGTCCTTGTGGAGATCGATGCCCGAGCCGATCAGGGCGCCACTGGTGATACCCACAAGCCCCGTGGAAGACAGGAACGCCGCATCACCGGCCTCGATGGGCCAGCGACGCCCAGCGACGTAGCCCAGGGAGCCGCCGGCAGCGGCGCCGGTGACGCCGCCCAGGACCTCGAGATCGGCCTGGCCGAAGTAGCCCACGGACGCCATGCTGTAGCCCAGCGCTCCCGCACCGCCAGCCATCAGCCAGCCGGTGCCACGCTGGGCCACTTCTCCCTGGAGATCGTCGATGCGGTGGGGGTAGCAGACGCGCACGGTGTCCATCACCGCCTGGCGCACAGCGCGGGGCAGGCTCTCGTCGTCCATCACGGCCACCAGGGCGTCGGCGGCCGGCTCGCTGTCCATCAGTCCCATGGACTCCACCGCGGCGATGCGGCGAGCACTCTCGAGCTCGTCGTCCACGACCAAGCCGGCCAGGGGCTCGAGGGCTTCGGGGTAGCGGGACAGGGCCCGCGCGGCCGCGTCGGCCACCTCGAGTCGGCGCGTACGCGCGCTGTGCTCGAGGGGGGGCACGGCCCGCACGTCCCCGAGCTCACCGAGCTGCGCGGCGGCCTGGGCTCCAGTCTCGGAGGACAGCAAGGACAGCAGGCTGTCGAGCAGGGCGTCGTCGGCGGTGTGGTCCGGGCAGGGCTCGGGTTCTGGGCAAGGCGCCGGGGACGGGCAAGGCACCGCCACGGGCACCTCCTGAGCGGCAGCGAGACCGACGAGGAAGAGGAGTCCGAAAGACATGAGCGCTCCAGGGCTGGCCGTGCTGAGTATCCCCATTCGAGGTTGGTTCGCCGGCTTCATCACCGAGGACGTGCTGCGCAACCCCACCATGCTGCTGGGTGACCGCAGCAAGCGCTGACGCCGGGGGTTAAGCCGGGCTCCTCCCCTCCCCGATCTGGCAAGGAGACCCTCATGGCGCCCACGGACACCCCACACCCCGGCACCACCCTCAGCCGCTCCCAGGTCCTGTCCATCCTCAAGCGGGAAGAGGTCAAGTTCTTCCAGCTGGTGTTCACCGACGTGATGGGCACCTCCAAGAACGTCGAGGTGCTACCCAGCCAGTTCGTCAAGGCCCTGGACGGTGAGATCCTCTTCGACGGCTCGAGCATCGAAGGGTTCGTGCGCATCGAAGAGTCCGACATGGTCCTGGTGCCCGATCTCAACACCTTCCGGGTGCTGCCGTGGGACTCCGACCAGGGCAAAGTCGCGCGGGTGATCTGCGACATCTACCGCCCCGACGGATCGCCCTTCGAGGGCTGCCCGCGGCTCACGCTCAAGCGCATGATCGAGCGCTGCGCCGCACTGGGATACCAGATGATGGCCGGGGTCGAGGCCGAGTTCTTCCTCTTCGAGATGGCCGACGAGCTCACCCCCACCACCAACACCCACGACGTCGCCGGCTACTTCGATCTGGCGCCCCTGGATCGCGGCGAAGCCTGCCGCCGGGCCATCACCACCACCCTGCACTCCCTGGGCTTCGAGGTCGAAGCCGCCCACCACGAGGTGGCTGCGGGTCAGCACGAGATCGACTTCCGCTACGGCGAGGCGCTGTCCGTGGCCGATCAGCTCGTCACTTTCCGCTATGTCGTGCGCAAGGTGGCCCGCGACTTCGGCCTGCACGCCACCTTCCTGCCCAAGCCCGTCAGCGGCATCAACGGCTCGGGCATGCACACCAACATGTCGCTGTTCCACGTCGCTGGCGACAACGCCTTCTTCGACGCCGAAGCTCCAATGCAGCTGTCTCGTGTGGCCCGAGGCTACATCGCCGGCCTGCTGGAGCATGCCAAGGGCTTGACCGCCGTGTGCAACCCGCTGATCAACTCCTACAAGCGCCTGGTTCCCGGCTACGAGGCCCCCACCCTCATCGCCTGGTCCGAGAAGAACCGCTCGCCGCTCATCCGCATCCCCGCCCGCCGGGGCAACGGCACCCGCGCCGAGCTGCGCTCCCCCGATCCGAGCTGCAACCCATACCTGGCCCTCACCGCCATGCTAGCAGCAGGCCTAGACGGCGTTCAGAACGACAACCAACCTCCGAAGCCGTTGATCGAAA
>CAZHIK010000897.1:0-4129 GCA_964532635.1 uncultured Enterobacterales bacterium | reverse complement strand
ACCAGCTTCAACCTCCACGAAGAACCCATCGTGGAGGGCCCCGAGCGGGCGGTGGCTTCCTGGCTCCAGGCTGGGATCGACATGCTGGTGCTGGGGGACCGGCTCGTGGAGCAGCCCGGTGCGGGAGCGAGCGCGTGAGCCGACCACGCCTGGCGCTGCTCCACCCCCGCTTCCGCTACCCCAGCGGCGACCACCCGGTGGGGCTGGCCAGCCTGGCCGCGTGGATCCGCCACAGGCTGCCCGTCCAGGTGGCCATCCACGACGGCAGCTTCGAGCCCGGGCTGGACGCCGCCCAGCGCTTCCTGCGGCGCTACCGGCCCGACTTCGTGGGGATCGGAGCCTCCACCCTGATGTTGCCGGACGCCCTGGCGGTGGCGACCGTCGCCAAGGACCTGGGGGCGCGGGTGGTGCTCGGAGGCCCCCACCCCACGCTCCACGCCCGGGAGCTGCTGGCAGAGCACGCCGTCGACGCCGTGATCTCCGGCGAGGGAGAGCAGAGCCTCGCGGAGCTCCTCGAGCGCTGGGTGGGTGAGGGTAGCGGCACACCCCCGGCCGGCGTGACCTGGCGCGGGCCCGGCGGCCGGGTGGAGAGCGGACCGCCGCGCCCACCCATCGCGGACCTCGAGCGGCTCCCCCTGCCCGCCTGGGACCTGCTGGACATGCGGCGCTACATGGCCAGCTGGGGCAAGCTCGACCACCTGCGCCCTGGGCTGCGGGGCGTGAACCTGAGCGCCTCCCGCGGCTGTCCCCACCGCTGCAGCTTCTGCCAGCCCACCCTGGAGCGCATGTTCGGTCGTCGCCTGCGACAGCGCCCACCGGAGCACATCGTGGCTGAGCTGCGGGCACTGCACCGGCGCTACGGCATCGAGGGCTTCTGGTTCACCGACGACACCTTCACCGCTCGACCGCGCTGGACCCGAGCCTTCTGTGAGGCCTACCGCGCCTCGGGCCTCGGCCTTCCCTGGGGCTGCACTTCCCGAGCCGACGTGCTCGATCCGGAGCTGCTGCGGGAGCTGGCCGATGCCGGCCTGCGCCGCCTCGGCGTGGGCCTCGAGGCCGCCTCGGACCGCATCCGCGAGGGGCTGTACGCCAAGGGCACCTCGGTCGTTCAGGTGCGCGAGGTGCTGGCCCACGCCCGGAAACTGGGGGTGCACGGCTTCGTCTTCCTGATGCTCGGCGCCCCCGGGGAGCGGCTTGTGGAGATGCTCGAGACCATCCACACCGCCGCCTCGCTACCGGCCCACGACGCCAGCTTCTCCCTGTGCGTGCCCCTGCCAGGCACCGCGCTGCACCAGCGGCTGCTCGACGACGGCGTGGCCCTGTCCTCCTGTCACCAGGACTACGACTACTACGCTCGCCAGCCCTTCGAGCAGGGCCTGCCCCGGTGGGCGATGCGAGGCCTGCAATACTATGGCTGGGCCCGCTTCTACCTCGAACCCTGGCGCAGCCGCGCCCTGCTGCGTGCCCTCGGACGCCCGGCGGGCTGGCGGGCCCAGGGCCATCGCCTCCGACGCCTGCTCCCCTGATGTCCGATCCCCGCCGCGTGCTGCTGATCGATCCGCCCTACCTGGGCGACAACATCCACTGGTGGGACCGAGTGGGCAGCCACATGCCCGGGCTGGGCCTCCCCACCCTCGCCGCCTGGCTCGAGCGCCGCGGCCATGATGTCGCCATCGTGGACGGCCACGCCGAAGGGCTGAGCCTCGCCCGTCCCCAGCGGCAGCTGGCCAAGCTGGGCCACCCTGACTGGATCGGCATCACCGCCATGACCCCCGTGGTGCCCCAGGCCCTGGCCCTGGCCCGCTCCTGCCGGCGCCTGTTTCCCGGCGTACCCATCGTGATGGGCGGCGCCCATGCCACGGTGCTGCCCGATGACCTGCTGGCACACAGCGAGGTGGACTGCGTGGCCCGGGGCGAGGGCGAGCGGATCCTGGAGGCGCTGGTGGCCGGCGAGCCCTGGGATGGGATCCCCGGCCTGTCCTGGCGTAGTGAAGGGCGCGTGGTCCACAATCCCGACCGGTCCCTGCTCGAGGATCTCGACCAGCTCCCCTCCCCCGCGTGGCACCTGCTCCCCATGCGCCGCTACCGGCCCGGACTCGGCACCTACCGCCAGCTGCCGGCCATGAGCCTCATGACCGGGCGCGGCTGCCCCAATCGCTGCACCTACTGCTTCAACATCTTCGGACGACGGGTCCGGCGCCAGTCCCCCGAGCGGGTCGTAGAAGAGATGGCTCGCCTCGAGCGCGACCACGGCGTGCGACAGATCCAGTTCTACGATGACACCTTCACCCTCCAGCGTTCCTGGCTCGAGGCCTTCTGTGAGGGCCTCGTGCGGCGCCTGCCCAAGGTCACCTGGACCTGCTACGGCCGCGTGGATCGGGTGGACGCGGAGAGCCTGGGCCTGATGGCACACGCCGGCTGCCACCAGATCTGCTTCGGCGTGGAGTCCGGCGATCCCGAGGTGCTCGGCACCATCGACAAGCGCATTGGTCCCGATCAGGTGCGTCGGGCAGTGGACCTCACCCGCCGGTCGGGCATCGAGCCGCGCGGTACCTTCATGTTCGGCAACCAGGGAGAGACCGAGGCGTCCATGCAGCGCACCCTCGACCTGGCCCTCGATCTCGATCTCGACGTGGCGCTGTTCTCGGTGGCCACCGCCTACCCGGGCACGGCCTTCCACCGCTGGGCCCAGGCCGGCGGCCACCTGGTGACCCGCGACTGGTCCCGCTACGACCGCAACGCCACCACCGTGCGGCTGCCCACCGTAGCCCCCGAGAAGGTCTGGGATTTCCACACCCGGGCCTACCGACGCTTCTACCTGCGCCCAGGCTTCATCGCGCGCCGCGGGCTGCGCCTCCGCAACCTGCGCCACCTCGGCGACGCCGCCCGCGTCCTGGCAGCGGTGGGCGCGCACCGCTGATCAGCGCAGCTGCCCCAGCACCAGGGTGGCGCCCCCGGGGGTGAGCCCGGAGACCACCAGGCCCGGGGAGCCCACCAACAGATCGTCCAGGCCGTCGCCGTCGAGGTCGTGCCCGCCGGCCAGGGCGCTGCCCGCATGCTCGTCCACAGCGGCGCCCACCAGTGAAGCATCGGCATCGCACGCACAGACCGAGCCCGCCGGCGCGCTGAACAGGTGGACCGCACCAGCGCGCGTGGCGCCCAGGCCGGACAGGGGGGCGGACACCGCCAGATCGTCCAGGCCGTCGCCATCGAAGTCCCCGATGCCGTGCACGTCGTAGCCCAGCAGCGCGCCGCTGCGGTCTCCCTCGAAGCGGGCGTCTGCAGAGGCCAGGGAGCCGCCCGCTCCCACCGGGCCCAGCAGCAGGTAGGCCGCGCCCCCGTCCGCGGCGCGCAGGTCGCTGTATGGGGCCCCCACCAGCAGGTCGGCGTGACCGTCGCCGTCCACGTCCCCCGCCGGTGCCACGCTGTAGCCGGCCTGGTCCCCCGCCGCCTCACCCAGCAACCGGGCGTCGGCCGTGTCCAGGCCTCCGGAGGCCGTCACCGGCCCCAGCAGCAGATAGGCAGCGCCGGCGTCGGCCCCCCCGTCGTCATGGCCCCGGGCTCCCACGAGCAGATCCTCGAGCCCGTCGCCGTCCACGTCCCCCGCGGAGGCGGCTTCGCGGCCCGCGCCATCGCCCGGGCACTCACCGGTGAACATCACCCGGGCGTCGCCGAGGGAAGCCAGGCCGACGCCGTCGGCGGGCACGAGGTAGACCGCGCCCGCGCCCGCGCCGTGCTCCAGCGCTCCGACCACCCCGTCCAGCGCGCCGTCGCCATCCAGATCGACGCCCCCGGCCAGGCCCGTGGCGGCCACGTCTCCCCCCGCCTCCCCCAGCCAGGCTCCGTCCGCATCGGCCACCGTGAGCGAGCCACTCACGGGTCCCAGGAACAGGTAGGCCGCCCCCGCGCGCGACCCGGCGCTGTCGTCGTGGCTGGCGGCCACCCACAGATCGTCGAAGCCGTCACCGTCGGCATCACCCGCCCCGACCACGGGATGACCGGCCCGGTCCCCCGGGGTGGCGCCGGTGATGCGGGGGACAAGGCCTGGATCCAACGCGCCGCTGACGAGCCCCGGGACGATGTAGGCCGCGCCGTGCTCGCTCCCCCCGGCCCAGGAGTGGCCGCCGGC
>CAZHIK010000896.1:0-4134 GCA_964532635.1 uncultured Enterobacterales bacterium | reverse complement strand
GAGGCTCACGTACCGACCCGACCTGGGCATCCGGGTTCCGGTGCTCGAGATCCTGCGGGGCAGCGACGCGGTGCGCTCCATCGTGCGCGGCAACAACCTGTCGCGCCTGGGCTCCGCCATCACCACCGGCGGCGCCGACGGCATGTGGACCTTCGACCGCTACCAGCGCTGGCTGGACGGGCGGCAGCGCTTCCACACGCCGCCCAAGCGGCCGGCGGCGCCGAGTGCCAACGAACAGCCCGTCGAGGTGGCGCTACCCAAGGTGGCCCCGCCACCGAGGACTCGCCAGCACGGCGACGCCTCGAACCGCGGTCCCGCCGTCGGTTCGAACGCGGAGGCCATCGGCGGCCCGCGGCCCGCCGATGGCGTCATCGACCTCGATGGAGGGGCGGAAGATCTGGCGAGTCTCATCGAGGAGCTGGATCGGAGGAATCGCTGACAGGGGCAGAAACATAGCGTTTCACACCACCGGCATCCCAGCAAGAAAGCGGCGTTCCGCGGGGACACAACCGAGAGCGCGATGTTATCGGGTCGGGCGACGACCTCTCTGCTCTCCCCCAGCACTTCGTCCCCAACGGCACAGACTCCCAACAGCTCGCGCAGATGGGGCGCAGTCCGGTCCGGAAAGGTCCATGAGGTGGTGAGATACACGGTGTGGCTGCCATGTCCGTACTCGATGAACGCTCTCGTGTCCTGCTGCTGATCCTGATCGCGAGCTGCGTCTCCCTGGTGAGCGTCGGCGTGGCCGTCTACCTGATGCACCAGACCACCATGGCCGAGACGCGCACCCGGCTGGCCGACACAGCTCGGGCCCAGGCACGCATGATCGGAGCGGTCGCTCACTTCGACGCCATCGAAAGCGCCGACTACCCGGGGGGGACCCTCGCAGCCACCCTCAGCCAGATCCGGGACGCGCACGACAACCTGAATATCTCCGGCGAGACCGGCGAGTTCACCCTGGCCCACCGTAGGGCCGACGACATCGAGTTCCTGCTGAGCCTCAGGCACGAAGACCAAGAGCCCGAGGAGCGCGCGCGTGTCCCCTGGAGCTCCCACCTGGCCGAGCCCATGCGCCGGGCCCTCGAGGGCTCGAGCGGTGTGGTCGTTGGGCCCGACTACCGCGGTGAGACCGTGCTCGCCGCCCACGAGCCCATTCCGGAGCTCGACATGGGCATCGTGGCGAAGATCGACCTCCGGGAGGTGAGACAGCCTGTGGTCCATGCCGCCTGCTTGGCCGGTGGAATCGCCTTGGTACTGGTGGTCGCGGGGGCCTGGCTCTTCCACGTGGTCACCAACCCATTGCTGGTGAGGCTCGAGCGCACAGCCCAACAGACGGCCCACGCCAACGCCCTGCTGCAGGCCGTGCTGGAGGCCTCCATCGACGGCATCCTGGCCGTCGATGGAGAGGGAGCCGTCATGGCCCACACCGCACGCTTCCTGGCAATGTGGGGAATACCCGAGGAACGGGTGACAACAATTGGGGGCGAGCCTCTGTTCCGCGAGTTGATGACCAAGATCTCCGATCCCGATCGGATCTCGCGCATACACCGCTCCCTGGTAGCTCGGCCCTTCGAACGAAGAGACATCGAGATCGAGTGCACCGATGGACGCATCATCTCGATGCACGCCGCGCCCATCCACGGCCTGGGCGGCACCCTGCTGGGGCGTGTGCTCTACTTCAGGGACAAGACCCAGTCCCTGAGGGCGAAGCAGGAGATCAGGGACAGAACCCAGGAGCTCCAGGCCCTGAACGAAGCCCTGGTCGGACGTGAGGCCCGGATGATCGAGCTCAAGGAGCTGGTGAACTCCCTCACCGCCGAGCTCGGTCGTGAGCCACCCTACCCGCCGATCTGGAACGAAGAGCCTGGGGACGAGCCAGCCCATGGTTGACCGCGCCCCCTCCCCCGCAGCCCGTCCTTCTGCAGACTCCGCCCGCCAGTGGCTCCACTTGCTTCTGGGCGTGGTGCTGGCGATCCCCGCGCTGGGTCTCTGCGCCAGCTACAGCTTCCCGCTCTTCCACGTGCTCGTCGAGCTGTTCACGGTGATCATCGGCCTGCTGGTGTTCGTGATCTTCTGGAACTCGAGGAGGTTCCTGGCCCACGGCTTCTTCCTGGTCCTGGGCGTGTCCTACGCCTTCGTGGCCGGCATCGACCTGCTGCACGCCCTGTCCTACAAGGGCATGGGGCTGCTACCTGGGCCAGGCGAAGGGCTGGCGGCGATCCAGCTGTGGATCGCTGCCCGCTGGGTGCAGTCGGTCTCACTCCTGGTAGCGGTGCTGTTCCTCCACAAGAAGGTGAGCGTAACCTGGATGCTCATCGGGTACGCCGCGATCACCACCACGCTGATCGCGTCCATTCTGGTCTGGCCCGTGTTCCCCGCGTGCTTCGAGTCGGGCGTGGGGATGACCCCCTTCAAGGTCTACAGCGAGTACCTCATCTGTGGAATCCTGGCCGGAGCCCTCGTGCTGCTCCACCGCGAACGCCAGGCCTTCGCGCCCAAGGTCTACCGGCTGCTGGTGGCGACCATCGTCACCACCATCGTCTCCGAGCTGGCGTTCACGCTCTACACGGACCTGTTCGGAGTCTCCAACTTCGTCGGGCACCTGGCAAAGATCCTGGCGTACTGGTTCGCCTACCTCGCCCTCGTTCAGGTAGCCCTGGACGATCCCTTCGACCTGCTGCTGCGAGAGTCCAAGGAGAGCCAGGACGCACAGGCACGGGCGAACACCATGCTCCAGGCGGTGCTGGACGCGATCCCCACCAGGGTCTTCTGGAAGGACACGGACCTGGTCTACACAGGCTGCAACAGGGCCTTCGCCGCTGACGCGGGGATCGCCTTGCCGGACCAGATCGCCGGAACGGTCGATGCACAGCTACCCTGGGCAGACCAGGCCGAGCGCTACGGCGATGACGAGCGCACGGTGCTCGCCTCGGGGCAGTCCAAGCTCGCCTACGAGGAACCCCAGACAACCATGGACCGTGAGCAGATCTGGCGCCGGACCTCGAAGGTCCCGTTGCGTGGGCTCGACGGGGTCATCCACGGAGTGCTGGGCTGCTACGAGGACATCACGGCGCAGAAGCTCGCGGATGACGAACTGCGGACCGCCAACACCCGCCTGGCGCAGTCGCGCCGGGCCGCGGTCAACATGATGCAGGACGCCGACCAGCAGCGAGAGCTCGTCGAGGACGCGTTGACACAGCTGCAGAAGTCCGAGAACCGGCTGGCCCAGAGGGTGCAATGGGCCGAAGGCCTGCAGGAAGCCGGGCGAGAGCTCGGGGCCTGCCTGACCGTGAACGAGGTCACTCGGGTCGCCGCCGATGCGCCCGTCCGCTTCCTCGGCATGAGCGCCACGCTCGTCTGGGAAAGGGACATGGATGGTCGCTCTCACTGCGTCGCGTGGAGCGGACAGGAGACCACAGCGACACCGAACTCCTGCAGCTGCGCGGTGGCGTCCATCGAGTCCGGCCGAGTGCAGATCGTGGAGGACCCGGAGGGCAACCCACCCCACCCAGGCTGCCCCGGGCACCGCCTGGCGAACGGCTTCGGGAGCTGCGCAGCCTTCCCCATCAGGGTCGGTGAACACACCGCGAGCCTGGTGGTCCACAGCGAAGAAACGGGGCCGGACAGCATCCTCCCCCACGCCGCTCCGCTGTTGCGAGTCTTCGTGAACCTGGTGGGCGACGCATGGCAGCGCGTGCTGGACCAACGCCAGATGCTCACCCTGTCCAACGCGGTGGAGCACAGCCCCGCCACGGTGGTCATCACGGACGTCGAAGGCAACATCGAGTACGTCAACCGAAAGTTCGAGACCCTCACCGGATACAGCTCCCAGGAAGCCATCGGCCAAAACCCCAGCGTGCTCGCCTCGGGGATTCACTCTCCAGACTACTTCCGCGATCTGTGGGAGACCATCAAGGCAGGACGTGAATGGCGGGGGGAGCTGTGCAACCGGAGGAAGGACGGCACCCTGTTCTGGGAGCAGGCCTCGATCTCACCCATCCGCGACGACAAGGGAGAGATCACCCGGTTCGTGGCGGTCAAGGAAGACATCACCGCGCGCCGGCAGGCAGCGGAGGCGCTCGAGCGAGCCAAGGAACCCGCCGAGACCGCCAGCCGTGCGGAGAGCGTGTTCCT
>CAZHIK010000895.1:0-4139 GCA_964532635.1 uncultured Enterobacterales bacterium | reverse complement strand
GCCCGCCTGCGCCACGGCCTGCCCCACCGGCGCGTTGGCCCAGAGCGCAGCTGGCCCCGTCACCCAGAGGCCCGATTGTTGTCGCGGCTGCCACCGCTGTGTCCTGGCCTGCCCCCTGGGGGTCCCGCGGGTTTCCCACGGCGCAGAGGGCCCGCGGGTCTCGAAGTGCGATCTGTGCACAGCGCGCCTGAGCCAAGGGCTGCTCCCCGCCTGCGCCGAGGTCTGCCCCGAGGGCGCCACCACCTTCGGCACCCGAGGGGCCTTGCTCGAGGAGGCCAGGCGCCGGGTGGCCGCCCACCCGGAGCGCTACCACAGCCACATCTTCGGCCGGCGCGAGCTTGGGGGCCTTGGGGTCCTGGTGCTCTCCGGGGTTTCCTTCGACACCCTCGGCTTCCCTTCCGATCTCGGCACCGAGCCGAGACAGCCCGGAGGCGACGGAGGCTGGCTGGGGGCGCTGCCATGGATCGCGGGCGCCACGCTGCTGCCTCTGCTGGCCACCGACCGGGCCCTCGCCCAGCCGCCGCCCACCGAGGACGGCGAGGCCCGTGAGCCCCGCCGCAAGCGGCGGCGTGCCCGACGGTCCCGATCCATGTCGCGCCCCCTCGTCGCAGCTGCCGCCCTGCTGCTGGTGGTCGCGGCAGTGGTCGCACAGCTGATCCTCGGCATCCCCCCCTCCACCGCCCACGCCCTGCCATGGAGCCCGTGGAGCAGCGCCTGGCTGACCGGCAGCGCAGCGCTGGCCGCAGGGTCACTGGGGGTGCTGCTGACCGCCAGCGCCCTCGGCCCGAAGGCCGGCCGGCTCCGAGGCAGGGCCGCGCTCGCAGGGCTGACGGCCTTGCTGGTCCTCGGCCTGCAGCCACTGCTCACCCCCGGGCTTCCCTGGCGAACCATCGATCCCCTGCTGGGCCTGCCCGGGGCCTGGGCGGCCGGGCTGGTGACCACGGCCCTGCTCGCCGCCACGCTCGGCTGGACGCTCCGCGCACAGCATCCGCGCCGTGGACGCTGGCTGCTGGCCGCGGCTTCCCTGCTGGCCCTCGCTCCCGCATTGATGCAGCTGACCGGACTCGGGCTGCTGCTGGCGCTGCGCCACGAAGGGTCCCACGCTCTCCCGATGGTCCCGGGCATCGCCGAGCTGTTGGTGGCCGCGGGCGTCGCGGGCCTGGCCTTCCCCCTGCTGCGCTCGCTGACCGCCAAGGCCGGAGGAGAGGGCGGAGAACAGGCACAGGCCTGGGCCCTGGCCAAGGCCACGGCTGCAGGGCTGCTGGCGTTGCTGCTGCTGCTGGGCCGCGGTCTCTTCACCTCCAGCGCCTCCGTCGGGCTCGGCGGCTGGATCGCGTCCGCGGGCCTGGCCGTGGCCATCCTGGGTCCCGCGCTGCTGCTGCTGGTGGGGGGACTTCGACGGCGCTGGAGCTGGATGCGAGCGGGGGCCGGGCTGAGCTTCCTGGCCGCGGTCGCCACCTGCACGGCCCCCTGGCTGACCGCCGCCCCCTGGCCCCACCCCGCCGAGCTGCTGGGCACCCTCGTGGCCGCGCCGGCCGCCCTCGCCCTGGCCTGGGCCCTGGGGAGCGCCCCTACCCAGCCCGAGGAGGGCCCATGACGCGGCACACCGCGTGGCTCGCCCTGCTGGGCCCCATCGGGGCGCTGGTGGTCCTGCAGCCCGGGCTGGACGCGCTCCGGGGTCTCCAGGACGCCGCGTGGACTGGGCCCATCGACGCGACCACCCTGCCCTTGCCCGCCCCCACGGAGGCCAGCCTCCAGCAAGCTCCTGCCCTCGAGCAGGACGCGGTGATCATGACCGAGGTGCTGCACACCCGGCACTACTCCAAGGACAGCGTCGGAGGCGCGGACATCTACTGTGGTGCCTGTCACCACAAGTCCGAGGGCACTGACGTGAAGCAGGGCTGCGGTTCCTGCCACGTCGCCACCGCCGAGGGCCCCATGCTCTCGCTGCAGGCCGCCCAGCACCGCACCTGCGTCCGCTGCCACCTCGAGGTCAACAACCGCCCCAGCGACTTCCGGGGCAGCACCGGGCAGCCCACCGACCTGCCCATCGACTGCTTCCTCTGCCACCAGCACGAGGCTCAGCCGGTGCAGCAGTGGAAGGGCTTCGGCGAGCGCTTCCCCATGGTCCCCGACCGCCTCTCCTGCCTCAACTGGTGAGCGAGGAACCCATGCGCCCTTTCCCTTCTCTTCGGCTCCTTCCCCTCGCCACGCTCGCCCTGGTCACCGCCTGCGGTGGGCCAACGGAGCAGGGCCCGGGGAGCGGCCCCACCCCCCCCAGCCCCCGCGGCGGAGATCCCAGCCTCGCTCCCCCGGACGGAAGCAGCAGCGCCGCACCACCCAGCGGTGGCCCCACGAGCGGGCCACGAGGACAGGCCACGCCCAGCAGCGGACCCACCAGCGCCCCGCGGGGGCACGCACCGCCCCCGGTGAGCACGATCGAGGAAGAGGTGGAGCCCGGTGAAGGCCGCAGCCCCGAGCAACTGGGCAAGGCCATCATGGCGGGCTTCGACGATCTCGACCTGGTGCCGAGCCTGTACCCCACCGACGCGTTGCTCAGGCGGGCCCTGGACTGCCAGGACGAGGAGATCTACCAGGGGATCGCGGCCATGCGGGCCAAGGCCCCCAGCGAGATGGGAGCCCGGCCGGCCGGCTCGAAGCTGGTCTACCTCCGGACCACGGAGGCCACCGGCTACGGCGAATCCGAGCTCCATCCTCCCGGTGCGGAGATCAGCGGCTGCACCACCAAGATGGAGGTGGAGCTGCGGGTGTACGCGGTGGACTACACCATGATCACCCTGCAAGGCAGCGAGATGCACAAGCTGGTGATGCTGTATGTACGCTTCGGGGACTACGGCTGGTACGTCTTCGAGTAGGGGTCAGCGCCACTCGATGGGTTCTTCCCACCAGCCCTCGCTGGTGGTGTAGTCCGGCTCCTCTTCGTCTTCCTCGGGCTCGGTCACCGTCGGCTCCTCTCCGTCCTCGACCACGGGAGGCGGCTGGCCCATGTCCAGCTCGTCGAAGGGGCCCAGAATGCCCTCGAGCCACTCCCGGTTGGTGTCCACACGGGTGTAGCGGTCCTTGCCCAGGCAGTCGCTGTCACCCCAGCTCAAGGCCCCGGCCACCCCCACCGTGCCCTCGCTGTCGACGAGCATCACGGGCCCGCCAGAGTCGCCGAAGCACACCCCGCGCACACCCTCACCGTCGATGGTCATCTCGTGGCCGTCCAGGTCCACCAGGGGCTCGGCCGAGAACTCCCGCTCGCCGTAGCCGCCGTCCTCCTGCTGGCCGTAGCCGGCCGCTTCGGTCATGGTGCCGATCCAGTCCTCGTCCAGGTCCTCGTCGAACAGCGGGATGGGCTGCAGGCCGGGGGCGGCTTCGGTGGCCGAGCCGCCCAAGTAGACCAGGGTCATGTCGGCCCGGGGATTGCGGTGCACGGTCTCCGCCCGCAGGCAGGCGATGGGATCGTCCGCGTCACGGCCGATGCAGAAGCGCTGGCCCTCGTAGATACGGCAGTGGTTGGCGGTGAGCACCCAGCGGTCGGCGATCACCGTGCCGCTGCAGCTGCCCCAGCTGCCCACCGCCATGATCTGGCCGTCGGTCAGGGGCACGTGGGTGGGACGCTCGGTGCCGTAGTAGACCTTGGGCACCTTGCCATTCCCGCGGCCGGGGGTGGCGGTCTCCACGGCGGAATGCAGGTCGGTGGACAGGCCAGCGTCGCTCGCCGACGTGCCGCATTCGTCCTGGGAACGACCGGAGGGGAGGAGGAGCAGGAGGGGGAGCAGGGACAGGGACTTCATGGATCACCTCTTCCACCGTGTAGAACGCAAAATTCGGGCCAACAGCGAAGAACGGGAAAACCATGGGAATGCCCGCGCTGGTGCAGGCTTGGGCCCCCTCTTTCGTCGCGGTGCGACAGCTTAGTCCCGGCTCAGGGGCAGCGAAACATGTCCTGGATGGCCTCCTGATGGCGGGGGTAGCTGCGAGGACGATCCGCCTTGCGCGCGGTGCGCATGATGCTGTCCAGCTCGCCCTCGGGGCGTTCCGACACGTCGGGATCCGGGTACTCGTCCCACAGACCCAGCTGGTGCCCCACCTCGTGGGCCACCACCAGGCCGTCGTCCGCCGTGAACCAGGTG
>CAZHIK010000894.1:502-4145 GCA_964532635.1 uncultured Enterobacterales bacterium | reverse complement strand
AGCCGCTGCAGACCGAGCCCCGACGCCTGGGCTTTGTCTCGATGCCCCTCGAGCGCCAGAGCTTCGGCGTCCACAGCGCGCCGAGCCTGGGCGTGACCTCCGAGCCCGAGCGCAAGCCTTGCACCGTGGTCGCCCTCGAGATCTGCGGGCTGGACCCCCAGCGTTCGGACCACTCCGAGCGGCTGCACGGGGCGGTGCGTGCGCTGCAGCGCTCGGTGCGACTCCAGGGTGGCATCCTGGCCGAGCTGCGCCACGACCACCGCGGCCTGTTCGGCCTGGTGGCTTTCGACGCCTCCAGGGGTATGGCCCGCCGTGCGGCCGTCCGGGCGCTGCGTTTCGGCCAGGAGGTCGGGCAGGCTCTGGCGGATCAGGGCCTGGACGTCCCGGCTGGTGTGGCCTCCGGGGGTGTCTGGACCTGGGCCCGCGGGCCGCGTCGGGCCCTGGTGGGGGCCGTGGTCCAGCGGGCGACCACCCTGGCGCGGGGCTCGGCGTCCGAGCTGCTCTGTGATCTGTCCACCGCCACCCTGGCTCGCTCGCGCGCCCGGGTCGAGTCCTTGCCCCCCTCCGCCAGTGGCGATGAGCCGAGCTTCGCGGTCGTCCAGGTGGAGCCCTCCCGCTCGAAGCGCTGGTCCGGGGCGAGCGGCACGGTGGGGCGCCGAGCGGAGCTGGCCCGACTCGACCAGGTCGTGGGCGAGCTGCTGGCGGGCACCACGGGGGTCCTGCTCATCGAGGGTGAGCTGGGCGTGGGCAAGAGCCGGATGATCGACGAGCTGGTGGCCCGCCTGCGTGACGAGCGCTGCCGCGTGGTGGTGGCCTACGGCAGCCCGGGAGAAGCCACTGCACTGGCGCCCTGGCGCTCGGTGCTGCTGCAGCTGCTGGGCTTCGACGAAGGTGTCGAACCGGCCGCCTGCCGGCAGCGCGTGCTCGACGCGCTGGCAGAAGACCAGGCCGACCTCATCGAGCCCCTGGGCGATCTGCTGCCCGTACGCGACGCCGCTTCCCAGGCGGGTGAGCCCACCGCGGCTCATCGCATCTTCGATGCCGCCAGCCAGTTGATCGCGGCGCTCCAGCGCGAGATGCCCCTGCTGGTGGTCCTCGAGGACGGCCGGTTCCTGGACTCGGCCTCGTGGAGCCTGGCCCGGCAGCTGGCCCTGCACTCCGAGCGGCAGCTCCTCGCGATCACCTTGCGCAGCGATCCTCACGGCCTCGAGCTCGAAGCCCAGCGCGTGGCCGCTCTTCCAGAGACCACCGTGATGGTCCTGCGGGGTCTGGGGGTCCAGGATCTCGCCAAGCTCGTGGGGCGTGAGCTCGGCATCCATGGACTGCCCAGCGAGCTGCTGCACTGGCTGCGGGGGGCCACATCCGGCAACCCCAAGCTATGCCTCGAGTGGGTGCGGCTGCTCCAGGACGAAGGCGACCTGGTCACCGAGGGAGGGCGGGTGGTGTCCGCGCCGTCTCCCGCCTCCCTGGCCGAGCGTCAGCTCGACGGGCTCCCCGAGCTGCTGGCCCGGCGAGTGTCGCTGCTGCCGCCCTCCGCGCTGCGCACCTTGGCGGTGTGCACCGCGGCGTCCGGGGTCTTCCAGACCGAGCTGGTGGTGGAGATCCATCCCGACGATCCCAGCCTGAGCCGGGTGGGCGCGGACCTCGAGCACCTGGCCACAGGGGGCCTGGTGCAGCCCGCGCCCGGACGCGCCGACCGCTCCTGGACCATCACCCATCCCGCCGTGGCCGAGTGCGTGCGGGGGGCGCTCGACGGTGAGGAGACCCAGCGCCTCCACGCCGCCATCGCCACCTGGTACGAGCAAGGCCAGGACGACCTCTCCTCCCACTACCCCCTGCTCGCCCAGCACTGGCTGGCCGCCGGAGACACCGTGCTGGCCTTGCGCTACCTCGAGCTGGCCGGGGCCCAG
Organism: uncultured Enterobacterales bacterium; assembly: GCA_964532635.1. Lineage (GTDB taxonomy): Bacteria > Myxococcota_A > UBA796 > UBA796 > JAFGLY01 > CALDOK01. The sequence continues at coordinate 2,235 of CAZHIK010000894.1, read as the reverse complement.
GCCATGCGCGCTGGCGCTATGCCCGAGGCCGCGCGCTGCTACCAGCAGGCCCTGCGCCTGGCCGCACAGTCGGACGTCGCGCAGGCCGAGGCGGTCGAGCTGCGCCGGGCCCACTGGGAGCGGAGCCTGGGTGACGCCCGCTACGCCACCGGCGACCTCGAGCGCTGCGGTGTGCACTACGACCGGGCCCTGACCCTGCTGGGGCTCCGCTTCCCTCGCCGTCGGCTCTTGCTGGGCCTGTACACGTTCAAACAGCTCGCCGTGCAAGCCCTGCATCGCGTGCTCCCCGACCGCCTCTTCCAGGCTGCCCAGGAGCGGCTCCCCTCGCTCCTCGAGGCCTCCCACGCCGCCGAGCGGCTGGCCGAGCGCTACTACTACTCCGCCGATCCGCTGTCCCTTTGCTGTAGCTCGGTGCTCTCCGCCAACCTCGCCGATCGGGCAGGAGAGCGCAACCGCAACGCCCGCCCCTACGCCTCCATGTCCTACCTCATCGGCCTGCTGGGCCTCGAGGGCCTGTCGAGTCGCGTCTACGAGCGGGCGGTGCAGATCGGTCGGAGCGACGACCCCACGGGGCTGTGCGTTGCCCGCTACACCCGCTCCACCTACCACGCGGGCCGCGGCTCCTGGGAACAGGCGCTGGACCTCGCCGAGCGGGCCGTCGATGAGGCCGAGTGGAGCGCCTCTTGGCAGGAGGCTGGAGTGGCCCGCACCATGCGCTGCGTGTGTCACTTCATGGTGGGTGAGTTCGGTCGGGCGGAGGCGGGCTACGGCGAGCTGTTGAGCACCGCCCGTGAGCGCTACAACGCCCAGCACGAGGCCTGGGCTCTGTACGGCATCGGTGAGTGCCAGCACCAGTCCGGCCGGCTCCAGGAGGCCTCGCGCTCTGTCCAGCGTGGCCTGGACGTGCTGCGCAACATCGATGACTACCCGTCCCGCATGATCTGCCACGGGGTGCTGGCGTCGATCTACGTCCGCATGGGGCGCCTCGAGCGAGCCCGGGAGAGCGCCGAGCTGGCCTGGGCCCAGCTGCGGCGGGTGCCCTTCCCCTTCGTGCTACCCACCATCGAGGGCTACACCGGCCTCACCGAGGCCTACCTCGGGCTGTTGGCTGCCGAGCCTGCAGCAGGGAGCGAGCGCCGCGATCTGGAGGCCCGGGCCTCGGCCGCGGTGCGGGAGTTGGCTCGCTTCGGACGTTTTTTCCCGGTCGCCCGCCCCAAGCACGCCCTCATGCTCGGTCGTCTGCTGGTGCTGCAGGGCAAGCCGGAACGGGCCGCGCGGGTGTGGCGGCGTGCGCTCCGGGAGTCCGAGCGGCTCGAGATGCCATTCGAGCAGGCTCAGGCCTGGGCTGCCTTGTCCTCGCTTCGCGATCGGGCCGACGCCGCCGAGCTCCGCGCCCAGGCCGTCTCCGCCTTCGAGCGCATGGGCTGTCACTGGCACCTCGAGCAGCTGCGGGATCAACAGGGGCAGTCGCAGTAGTCCACGGGGGCGGTGCAGCTGGGCTCGTCGCCGCCTCGCACAAGCTGCAGCTCGTCGGGCCAGCGCTGCTGGAGCAGCTCGGGGGTGCCGTCGGCGTCGATGTCGATGAGCGCCAGGATCTCCGACAGCTCCAAGGCGTGGAAGGGCACCAGCTCCGCACCGAAGCCTCCATCCTGGGTCCACTCGAACACCGCGGCGAGATCTGCTCGCACGTCGTCGCTGCCGCACCACACCTCGCCGTCGCCGGTCTGCATCGT
>CAZHIK010000894.1:0-492 GCA_964532635.1 uncultured Enterobacterales bacterium | reverse complement strand
CCACGAAGCCCCGCAGGGTGACCAGCTGCTGCAGGGGCATGGAGCGCTCGTTGGCTTCGGCGCGGGCTTGGCGGAAGGTGGGCTGGAAGACGGGGCTCTTGGTCACCATGAGCTTGACGTCGTCTTCGAGCTCGATGTCCCGCAGGGGGGCCAGGGCTGTGTACAGCACGGGATCGTCGTGGTCGGCGGGCAGGGCCAGCAGGGGCTCGGCGGGCGGCTCGCCGAGGCTGAGACGCGCGAACAGCTCCGGGCTTCCGCAGCCGGGGGCGGTGGGGGGCGGCTCCTGCTGGAGGTAGCCGAAGTGGGGTTGGCCGCGGGTGATGGCCTCGAAGCTCCGGATCTTGGCGCGCCCGAGTGACTTGGCGCTGACAGGAGCGTACAGCTTCCAGGCGTCGCCCTTGGCGTACGGCTCGATGGTCTGGGCCTGCAGTGGACTGGACCAAGCCTCGAGGCCCCCCAGGGGCTCCGGCTCAGGAGCGCCTTCGAGGGCGC
>CAZHIK010000893.1:0-4147 GCA_964532635.1 uncultured Enterobacterales bacterium | reverse complement strand
GTCCTCATCTCGGACCTGAGCGGCGACTCACGGGGGTGAGTGGTGGGTCCGGTCCGCTCTTCGGACCTGAACGGCCCGCCCCTGCGGGGCACCCTCAGTGCGTCAGCCCTGCGGGCTGCCTGCCCGCCTTCGGTTTCCCCGGGGAGGAGTGGGATCTGGAGAGGGCCTCCGCCCCACCAGAGCCACACCCCGCTCCACAGGCAGAGTCTCGATCTCCACAAGCCCCAGCTCCCGCATCCAGCCCCGGATCTCCCGCCCGGTGTAGGAGCGGCCGGCGGCGGTGCCGATGAGCATGCTCACGGAGAACACCGCTGCGTCCTGCGCACGCTCGGGATCCGGGTCGTCGAGCAGCAGCTCCCGGATCACCAGGCGTCCGCCCGGAGCCACGCAGGCCACCGCCCGCTCGAGGATCGCGCGCGCGGCCTGGACACCATGGCTGTGGAGCACGGCCGACAGGACGGCGAGGTCGAAGCCCTCGTGCGGCGGCGACCAGCTGACCAGGTCGGCCGCCAGGGGCCGCACTCGTCTGCCCCACAGCTCGGCGGGCACCCGCTCGGCCGCGACGGCGAGCGTCTCGGCCCGGTCCACCAAAGTCACCACAGCATCGGGCAGCGCCCGCGCCAGGGCCACTGCGATGGTGCCGGGTCCGCCCCCAAGGTCCACCGCCCGCTGCACGCCGGCCAGATCGACGGGCAGCAAGTCGGCGACGGGCCGGTGGGCCTTGCCATCGTCCATGGCGTGCACGAAGTCGCGGTGGCTGCGCGCCGGTCGCTCTTCGCGGGGCACGCAGCACCCGCTCCGCACCACCTGGCTCAGCCGCGTCCAGCGTTCCCACTGGTGCAGGTAGTGGAACACCATGCCCTGCAGCGGCTCGGGGCTGTGCTCACACAGGTGGCGTGCGGCCAGCTCACCGGCGACGAAGCCATCGCCCCGACGCTCGAGCAGGCCCAGGGCTGCAAGGGCCTCCAGCATGACCCCGGTGGCCCGCAGATCGGTAGCGCAGCGCTGGGCGACCTGGGCCCGGCTGGCCGGCCCCGGGCTGCACGGGGTGAACAGGTCCAGCTCGACGGCGCTGAGGAGGATGCGCGCTGCGTAGGGCTGGCGGAGCAGGGCGCGCAGCCGGTCGCGATCCGACAGACCTGTCATGAGCTGTCCACCAGCCGCCGCCGCAGCTCCTCGACGGCGTGCTCTCGCAGGTCGAGCCGCTCGGCGCGACCCTGGAAGCGCCCGCGTGCACCACCACCGCGCCCCACCACGAGGGGCAGCAGCTCGGGACCGAGCCGCGCGACCTGATCAGCGGGGCCCACCAGCAGGAAGGAGCCCTCCGGCTCACCCGCAGTGAGTAGCACCAGGGCTTCGGGCAGGCGCGCGACCACGGCTCGGGCCACGGCCTGGAGCAGCGGGAGATCGTCCTGCTCCCGGTGGAGATGGGCCAGGCCCTCGATGCCCCTGGACAAGGTCATCACGGCCAGCAGCTCCGCCAGCTCGGCCTTGGCGAGACGCAGGGCGCGAGCCTGGATCTGCTTGTCGGCCACCATGCGGTCCACCGCCGCAGGGTGCTCCTGGGGCACGCAGCTCAAGGTGCGGCTCAAGCGCCGCTCGCGCTCGAGGGCAGCGTTGAACTGATCGATGGCTCGCTGACCTGCCACGAAGTGCAGCCGAGTGTGCTCACCGTGGACCCGCTCGGTGCCCAGGAAGGACACCAGCTGCAGCTCGGCGGTACTGGCCACGTGGGTGCCCCCGCAGGTGTTGCGGTCCACACCCTCGATGATCACGATGCGCACCTTGCCACGATGATCCGCCGGCAGGCCGCGGCTGCGCACCGCCAATCCCTCGAGCTCGGCGGGCTCGACCCAGCGGCTGCGGATGGACAGCGCCGCCCGGATCTCGGCCTGGACGAGGTCGAGCAGCTCATCGAGCACCACCGGGTCCACCTCGGCGGCGTCCAGGTCGATGCTGGAGCGCTCGGCCCCCAGGTGGAAGGCCACGGTGGTCAGGCCCAGTTGGTCTCCCGCCAAGGCGGTGATGAGGTGCTGGGCGCTGTGCTGCTGCATGGCGTCGAAGCGCTGCCGCCAGTCGACCTCGATCAGGGCCGGCCCCACAGGGACCGGGCGGGGCACGGCGTGCACCCACCCCGCGTCGGCGTCGAGCCGGACCGACAGGACGGGTTGACCCTCGAGCACGGCGCGGTCCAGGGGCTGCCCTCCGCCCCCCGGGTACACGATGGTGTCCGGTGTGATGGCCAGGAAGCCCCCGTCCTGGGCACGGCAGGCCAAGACCCGGGTCTGCAAACGCCGGCGATAGGCATCGCGGAGGTAGGTAGGGATACGCATGGGCGGCTCGCGGTGGGACTACCAAGCCTCTAATCCACTCCCTGACCCGGCACCGGCCACGTGCTACCTTCCTGGCAACGGATGGATCGCGCCCTCTCCGGGCGAGCCCGATGATGGAGATCACATGAGCCGACAGGGCACCCGCATCGGTCCCTACGCCCTGCAGGTCCAGGTGGGCCGCTGCGCAGGCTGCACGGTGTGGCACGCGGTCCGCGCCGACGGCAAGGCTCGCGGGCCCGACGAGGTCGCTGTGCGCTTGCTGGACGATCCGGGCGACACCCGGGCGCAGACCCGCCTCGAGTCGGAGTACCAGCGGCTCAAGGCCATGGACGGCCAAGGTGCCCCCCTGGCCCTCGCCCACTACGCGGGCTTCGGTGCCCTGGCGATGGAGCGCAAGACCGGCTCCTCTCTGCGCGCCCTGCTCGACGCCAGCATGTCCGCCACCCTGAACCTCGACCCGGCCACCGCCCTCGAGGTCGCCCTGGGTGTGGCCCGCACCCTCCGTCACGCCCACAGCCTGCCCCAAGGCGTCGTCCACGGACGGCTGGCCCCTGCCGACATCCTGCTCGGTCGCGACAGCAGCATCACCCTGATGGGTTGGGGTGGCTGGAGTCCACAGCCATGGTCTCCGGGCATCGCCCCCGAGGTGATGCGCGGGCGGCCCCCCTCGGCCTACGCCGACATGTACGCCGTGGGAGCGGTGCTCTGCACCATGCTGGAGCCCAGGCTCACCCAGGCCCAAGGCCTCCAGGCCGCAGTCCACAAGATCGAGCGCGGCTGGCCCGCGGCCGGTCGCCTGATCCAGGACCTGCTCTCCCCCGAGCCCACCTCTCGGTTCCCCGACATGGGGCCCATCATCCACGAGCTGCTCTCCCTGCAGCGCCACCACGGCGGCGTGGCCAGGGTGGGCGAGCTGGCAGAACGCTGCGGCAGCTTCCGCCCTGGGCCCAAGCCCTCGAGCCGACCCGGCCCAGCCGCCCCTGTGGCACCCGCCCCCCTACCGCCCATCACGCCTCCCCCGGTGGTGCCCACGACGGCAGCGGCCCCCACCAAGCCCGCGGCACCACCCGAGCCCCAACGCACACAGCCCGAGGACTCGGGAAGCCCGCCCCGGCAGAGCCCCCAGGGCGGCAGCATCCCCGCGCCCGTGGCCCCTCGCCCCGACCGACCGGCCGCCGAGCCCGCTCCCGATCCGCAACCGGAGCCGGAGCCGGAGCAGGTGGACCCGGGGGATCTGCCGAGCACACCGATGATGGGCCCGGAGCCCACGGGCGAGACCGAGCCCGAGCCGGGCGAGACCACCGACCCCGAGCCCACCATCCTGGACGTGGGCGAGCCGCCCGACGACGACGATGAAGGCGCGTCCATGCAGCTGGTGGAGCGGGTGGCCCTGGCTCTTGTGGGCCTGCTGGGCCTGGCGCTGCTGGCCTGGCTGGGCCAGACCTGCCTGGGGGGCTGACGCCAAGCGCGGGGCCGCGCAGCTGATCCGGATCCGTTCACCACGACTTCGGCCCCTGACCGCGGCCGGGTCTGGATACACAGGGGCTCCAGCTCCGGAGTAGCCCATGGCCACCGCCACCCTGACCTTTGGCCCCGAGACTCTCGAACTCGACGTCCCCGACGCCTTCATGGCCGGGCCGGTCATCCGCCCCCGGGCGCTGCCCCCCATGAGCGAGGACGAGATCCTGGCCGCGATGCGGGCGGCCTTGGCGGCTCCCATGGGCCGCCCCCCCCTGCGCGACCTGGTGCGGGGCGAGCGGGTGGCCGTGGTGGTCAGCGACGAGTTCCGGGCCGGCCAGCCGGAGCGCATCATC
>CAZHIK010000892.1:0-4148 GCA_964532635.1 uncultured Enterobacterales bacterium | reverse complement strand
GGTGTCGAGGGCCACCAGCTCACGGCAGCGCCCTGCGAGATGGATGCCCCCGTGCTCGCCGCCGATCTCGAGCAATTCGGCGTAGTCACCGGCAGCCACGGCCACCAGGCCTCCGCCCGCGGCCCCCGCCGCGTCCAGCCCCAGCTGGATGCTGCCGAAGGGCGCCTCCTCGCTGCCGTCGCCGCTGGTGGCGCCGGCGCGCACGAAGACCGTGGAGGCATCCACCTCGAGATCACCCCAGGCCCCCACGCCGCAGGCCTCTGGAACGCAGGTGCCGCCGTCGTCGAGCCATCCCGCCGCGCAGTCTGGGCCCGGATCGTCCTCTTGCTTGGGCCGTTCGCCATCGCAGGCGCCCAGCAGTGCAGCGAGCAGGAGCGTCGGAGTACTCATGGTCCAGTGGTCCTCACGTGGGGTCCAAAGGATAGCGCCAACGTCTGTGGCAAGGTGAGATCGAGCGGTGGAGGCACGAAACCGGCCCGGCTGCGGGAATCGTCGATCTCGTCCACCTGGAGGATCACCGTGTAGGTGTCGGCGCAGACTCCGTAGTCGTAGACGGGGCACAGCTCCGCGCTGGCGAGGGAGTCGATGTCGTCGCCCTCAGGAGCGCTGGTGCAGGCCTCGCCCTGGCGGACCAGGTCCACGGTGTTGTCGGTGAAGTGGTTGCCCAGCAGGGTGGCGCTGGAGTCGTTCAGGAACAGGCCCGCCGTGAGGCCTTCCGACAGATCGTTGTCTTCCAGCAGCAGCCCGTCCGTTCCGTCCCAAGCCTGGGTGCCGCCTTCGGCGTAGACCGCGTCGCCGCACTTGGTGAGCGAGCCGCGGGTCCAGCCCGGGCCGCCATGGATGGTGTTTCCGACGATCTCGTAGCTGCCCTGCCCTCCGAGCCAGATCCCCGCGATGGGATTGTCCCGGATCGTGTTGTCGTGGAGCGCCACAGTGGGTGAGCTGCCGTCGTCGACGGGGGCCGCGTAGAGCCCGTAGCCGCCGCCCAGGTCCGGCTGTGCGGTGGTGCCCTGGATGGTGCTGTCCGACATGATCAGCTCGGCCCCACCCAGGAACACCCCGGCGAACTGGTTGTCCTCGATCCGGGTCCCGGTCACGGTGAGGAGAGTATCGGACATCGCGCCCTGGAGGCCCGGGCCCTGGTTGGAGGTCAGCGTGGAGTCGGTGACATCGAGTTGGGCTCCCTCCTGGGCGATGACTCCGACGCCTACGATGTAGTTCTGGCCGGGGAGGGTGTCGGTGACCAGGGAGTTGCGGACGTTCACCGAACTATCTGCACCCGCGATGATCCCGGCGACGATGTTGCGCTGGATCTCGCAGTCAACGACTCCGAGAGCTGCGCCATCATGGGCCTGGGCACCGACGCCGGCCTTTGCCGGGCCGCCCGCTCGGGTGTCCTGGATGCGGGTGTCATCGAGCGAGATCATCGTGCCCGGGCCCTCCGCGTACAGGCCGAACATCGAGTTGCCCATCAGGTCGCAGCTCTCGACGTGCAGCGCAGCCCCGCCCCCGGCCTGGACGCCGCAGCCGCTCTCACCGCTCGAGTAGGGCCAGGTGTCCCGGATTGTGACCCCGTGCAGCTCCGCCAGGCCGCCCGTGTTCACCAGCAGACCGGCTCCGGTGCTCCTACTCACCATTCCTCCGATGGCGAGCAGGGTCGCCCCCTCCTCGATCGCGATCCCTTGTCCCCCCATGCCGTCCTCGAGCGATTCGATGTCTCGGATGAGCGTGTCCAGCAGGGTGACCTCCGTGCCTGCGCCAGAAGCGGTGACACCAGCACCTTGGTGGCCCACCAACTGGCACTGCTCGAAGGTGAGCCGTCCTCCCTGCTCCGCTTGCGCGCCCATGAAGGTGTTCGACAACACGCTGTCCGAGGCCCACAACCAGGCGTTTTCCTCCACCGCGACACCTACGGCCAAGCCGGTCTCCTCGTCCAGCGTGGTGTCCTGGACGACGGAACTCGTGAGGGTGACGCGGGTGCCCGTCCCAGAGGCCAGCAGGCCCGTCATGGTGTTGCGCTCGAAGAGACTGTGCTCCGCGCTCAGACGGCAGCCGTCCATCACCAGTGCGGCGAGCCCCCCAAGCCCTGGGTCCTTCTCGAGCGTGCCCTTGATCGTGGTGTCTCTCAGCGTGATCTGCGTACCGACATCGTGGCCCTCCACGCCGGCGCCGATGTTGTCTTCCAACATGCAGGTGTCGAGCACCAGGCTGGCCCCGTGCTCGACGTAGGCGCCATTTCCCATGTACCCGCCCGAGGGGGTGCCAAACCCGGTCAGGATGCAGTCGCTGACCGAGACGGAGGTGCCGTCGTTGGACGCCCACACACCCATGGACTCGTTTCCGTCGATTCGGCAGCGCGCGGCCTCGACGGAGCAGCCCATGGTCGCCCGCAGGCCCACGGGGGCGTTCGATGTGTCGTTGGGAAGGGTGTCCCGGATGACCGAGTCCTGCAGCGAGAGGGTGCACCGCTCGCCCAGGGCGGACACGCCCTCGCCGCCGTTCCCCATGAACTCGCAGCCCTGGATGCTCACGGTGACGGTGGAGTCCGTGATGTAGCTCGAGTACAGGGCGGACAGGCCTGTGTAGTCGCAGTCCACCACGGAGCACTCGGACAGGCTCACGTTTCCGGAGACGATGCTGATTCCGTAGCGGATGGAGCGGGCCACGGTGATGCCCGAGATCTCGACCGCGCCTTCGCCTGCGTTGACCTTCAGCCCGGACCTCCACCCTTCTTCCACATCACCCGTGCTCGCATCCACCACCACGAGGTCACGGCAGCGCCCGGCGAGTCGGACGCCAGCGTGCTCGGTGCCGAAGCGCAGCTTTTCTGGGTAGGTCCCCTCCGCGACGGCGACGAGCCTGCCTCCGGCAACCGCCGCCGCATCAAGCCCCAGCTGGATTCGATTGAACGGCGCTGCCTCGGTTCCGTTCCCCCGCGAGGCCCCCGCCCGCACAAACACCGTGTCCTCATCCACCTCCAGGTCCCCCCAAGGCCCTACCCCACAAGCCTCGGGCACGCAGGTTCCACGGTCGTCGATCCAGCCGTCCTCGCAGTCCGCGCTGGCGTCACCCGGAGGCTCGCCGGTATCGACCGCGGGTTGGCGGTCTTCGTCTTCACATTCACAGCCCCCCAGGAGGGCAACCAACACCAGGGGGACGGTGCTCATCTGTCGTGAGCACGTGCGAAGGACGGTAGGGGTGTATGAATAGTCACCGAGATCGGCGGCGGAACGAGCAGTGCCTTGCTTCGGCTGTCCTCGATCTCCGCGGGCTCGAGAAGGATGTTGTAGCGGTCGTCGCAGGTGCCGTAGTCGTAGGTGGGGCAGAGCTCGGCGCTGGCGATGCCCTCGTTGTCGTAGCCTTCGGGGGTGCTGTCACAAGAGGCACCCTGACGGACCAGGTCCACAGAGTTTCCTTCCCAGCGATTGCCCACCAGAATCGCATCCGCGTGGTCGAGGAACAGGCCGGCGGTGAGCCCGTCGAGCAGGTCGTTGCCCTCGAGGAGCAGGCTCGAGGACCCATCTGGGGACGTCATCACGTTGGCCGCGTAGACGGCGTCACCGCACTTGGTCAGGCCGCCACGGTTCCAGCCTTCTCCACCATGGATCACGTTGTCGGCGAGGGTGTATTTGCCCGGGCCGCCGATCCAGACCCCCGCGATGATGTTGCCCTGGATGGTGTTGTCCTGAAGAGTCACCGTGGGGGAGCCACCATCTTCGTCGGCCATGGCGTAGAATCCGCTGCCGCCGCCGATGTCTGGCTGTGGGGTTGTTCCCCCGATGATGCTGCCGTTCAGCTGGAGCTGGGCGCCTGCAGCGAGGACCCCAGCGAACTGGTTGTGCTCGAAAAGGCCGTCGTGGATGAGCACCTGGGTGTCCGGGTTGGCGACGACCAGGCCGGGGCCCTGGTTCGATGACGCGGTGAGGCCGGAAGCCACCAGTGTGGAGCCTCCCAGGACCCAGAGCCCGGAGCCTGTGATGTAGGTCTCGCCAGGCATGGTGCCGGTGAACGATGAGTCGCGGATCTCGACAGAGCTTTCCTGCCCGACGATGAGTCCGGCGGTGATGTTGTCGCTGATGGCGCTGTTGGACAGCTCCAGGGTGACGCCATCGTAGACCTGGATGCCGATGCCAGCACCGTCCTCGCCG
>CAZHIK010000891.1:0-4149 GCA_964532635.1 uncultured Enterobacterales bacterium | reverse complement strand
ACGGTCCTCGCTCGGTGATCTCTTCGGGCAGCGGCGGCTGCGCCACGGGCGCAACCGCGAACACCTCGGGTGTCGCGGGCCTGCTCCACTCGGCCTCCCTCGAGCACGATCTGGACCTCAGCGCGGGCGAGATCTACCAGCTGATCATCGGGTCCGCCGACGACATCCACCTGAGCGAAGAAGAGCTGGAGATCGCGGGGACCTACCCGTCGAGCGAAGGCTGGGACCCCTTCTACGGCTACGGCAAGCTCAACGCGGCGCGGGCGGTGGAGCGCGCCATCGCCGGGGAGATCCCTCCGGAGATCGAGCTGCTCGAGCCGTACTGGTTCGACTTCTTCGATCTGGCTCAGACCCCGGAGATCGAGCTCATCGGGCGGATCGCGGCACCCCGGGCCGGCGGCTTCGGCTGGGTGGTGGAGCTCGGCTGGGGCTGGGAGCCCACCGAGTGGGCCACGGTGGGGCAAGGCAGCGGCAGCGGCGAGCACGATGGCGCGCTGGCCACCATCGATCTCGTGGATCAGCCCGTAGGTGCGGGCGATCCCATTCCGGGCCCAGCCTTGGACGAGGGGTTGCTCGAGCGGGTCGAGCGGGTCCACGCCTCCCAGGCGACACTGCGGGTGACGGTCACCGACGACGCCGGCCTCGAGGCCGAGATGCGCCGCAGCTTCTCGGTGCAGTGGGACCCGGACCTGATGTCCGGCTTCCCGCTCCGGGTCGACTCTTCGGGGGAAGCCAGCCCCGTGTTGGCCGACCTGGACGGTGACGGCGTCCTGGAGGTGGTCTTGGCCACCTCCGGCGGGACCATCCACGCCTTCCGTGGCGACGGCAGCGAGCTCGATGGCTACCCCCTGCGCACAGCGCCCCCACCGGAGCTGGCCGACTACGCCGACAGCGCCGCCTACGCAGAGGGCGCAGTGGATCCGGACCACGGTGACGGCTTCATCGCCGCTGCGGCCGTGGGGGATCTGGACGGTGACGGCAGCCCGGAGGTGGTCGGGGCCACGATGGCCGGCGGGATCTACGCCTGGAGTGAAGGCGAGCTGCGCGACGGCTTCCCCGTGTGGACCATCGGACGCGAGCCCGAGGAGTACGACGGTGACGACGTCTGGGATCGTGGCTTCTGGGCCGCGCCCACCCTCGTGGACATGGACGGCGACGGCACCCTCGAGATCCTGGCGGCCGGCATGGACAGCCGCCTGTACGTCGTCGATCATGCGGGCCAGGACTGGGGTCCCTACCCCGTGGAGCTGTGCCACCCGGACAACTGTGGCCAGGCGGGCGCGCCCATCGTCTGTAGTCCAGCGGTGGGTGACGTGGACGGTGATGGTGACCTCGACATCGCCGTGGGGCACAACGAGACCACCGTCGACTCCCGCTTCTCCGTGAGCTACCTGCTGGATGCCGACAGCGCGGAGCCCTTCGATGGCTGGCCCCGGGAGACCCAGGGCCTGGTGGGCGAGGCCTCCCTGATCCCCATCGTGGGTGAGGGGCACCCCGCCAGCCTCTCCCTGGCCGATGTGGACGGCGACGGCGATCTCGAGCTGGCCGACACCGTCTTCCTGGCCCACACCGAGCTGCTGCACCACGACGGCAGCGAGCATGTACCGCTGGCCCACTTCGCCGACGAGTATGGCGGCGACGCCAACACCAACGAGCCCTCCCTGGTGCACTTCTCCGAGCACCCGGTCTTCGGGGATCTGACCGGCGACGGCGTGCCCGACCTGGTCCAGGGAGGCGTGGGCACCATGTACCTCGTGGCCCTGCCCCTGGTGTTCCACCGGGACTTCCAGCAGCCGGTGGCGGCCTGGGACGGCACCACGGGGGGCTTCCTCCCGGGCTGGCCCCGGCAGATCGAGGACCTGCAGTTCTTCATGGCCCCCGCCATCGCCGACATCAGCGGTGACGGTCGGGCCGAGGCCATCGCGGTGAGCGGGGGCAGCCTCGTCCACGCCTGGGACGCCGAGGGGCTGTCCCCCGCGGGCTGGCCCAAGCTGGTGGGGCAGTGGGCCATCGGCTCGCCCGCGGTCGGCGACATCGACGGAGACGGCTGGCTCGACGTGGTGGTGGCCACACGCATGGGGCTGGTCTTCGCCTGGTCCACGCGCGGGCCGGCCGACGGTGTGGTGGAGTGGGCCTCGGTGCACCACGACGCGGCCAACACGGGCAACTACCACAGCCCGCTGCCCGTGCAGGCCGGGCCGCCGGAGGAGCCTGTTGAAGCCCCCGGGGGCTGCTGTGGCGGGGACGGCGACAGCGGCGCGGCCTGGCTGCTGCTGCCCGGGCTGTTGCTCTGGCGCCGCCGCAGGCTGCTCGGGCAGACCTTCCGATAGTTTTCGTTTTTGTGATTATGGAGCCTGGAAGGGGATTCCCGCGCGCGATCCTGCGCCGGGCCCAGGCTGGGGTACCCAGGCCTGGATGAACCTTCAGCAGGCCCAGAGGTACGGCCCGCGCGTTGCGCCTGATTCAACGAAAGAGCAGTTAGAACAAACATAGTAGAGTGCTCTGTGCTCGCTGGATCGAACGGATTGTCTCATCCTTGTCAACAACGGGGCCGCGCCGAGCTTCGGACTCCCTGGCAATCCTGGTAGAAAGGGAGGGAATTCCAAGGAGGTCCCCATGAACCGCATCCCCCTCGTCGCCCTCGCACTCGTTGGCATCGGCTGCGTTCCCGCCGGTAGCTACCAGGGCAAGCTCGTGGACGCAATCAGCGGTGAGCCCATGCAGGACGTGCGACTGCTTGCCAAGTCCGAGCCCATGTCCAGTGACATGACCTGCCAGACCTTCGACGCCACCTCGGGCCCCGACGGGAGTTTTGTGGTCCAGGGCATGTGTGGCAGCGATTCCTACAAGCTGAATCCGAGCATGAAGTTCATGGTCCTCGACGGCGCTGCGATCATCGATGGCAGCGTCCAGGCCACCGAGACGGTGGAGATCAAGGTCTGGCGTGACCCGGGTGCCGGCGTCTACGTGCTCGATGGTCCCAAGATGGCCAAGCAGTCCACCGCCTCCGATGTCGAGACCAAGAACATCCTCGACAGCGAGGAGCAGGTCTCCTACCCGGCCAAGCTGCCGCTGAACTTCACCAAGCTGTCCGAGGGCCAGTACCTGTTGGTGTCCGGGGACCGCAACATCGACAAGCTCGGCTTCTACCCCCTCATCGAGTCCGAGGAGCGCACCTTCGGCACCAAGGACGAGCCCGACAAGGACGAGCCCTGGACCTACATCGGCGTCGAGTTCACCTCGGACACGGAGTTCGAGCGCAAGACCGCCACCCCCGATGCCAGCAAGATCCTCGAGGTCAACATCGACGGCCACCACGTGCAGTACATCCCCGCCGATGCGCTGCCCGCCGGGCAGTACGCCCTGTGGGAGCAGGACGGCCGCCGGATGTACGCCATCGAGTTCTAGGACCGTAGCTACTCGACGCGCTTGCAGAGCGCGAAGTACTGGCCCCGGGGCTTGTCGCCGATGTAGGCCTTGCCGATGGTGATGTGGGCCGAGACCCTGCGCACCACGTCGATCATGTTGCCGTAGACGAAGCGGGACAGCCCCGCGGTGTTGTCCTTCGGAGGGGGGAACTCGGGGAAGCCGCTGTCGGGGAGCAGGGTGTAGTCGAACCACAGCTCCCCCTCGACATCGGGGGAGGGGCGGACGATGAAGGTGCCGTCGCCCACCAGCCAGGCCCAGGGCTGGTGGTTGTAGCCCTTGAGCTGGCCCTCGTGGAGCACCATGCGCTTCTGGAAGCCCCGGAACAGGGCCATGGAGTTCATGCCTTGGTGGATGACCACATCACCTTCGGCGCTGTGCATGGCCTCCACCGTCAGCTGCTGGCCCTCGGCCAGATCGTAGAGCACGGCCACCTGGCGGGCGGGCAGGCGCTGTAGCCAGGCGATGCGCTGCTCCTGGGTGGCGGCGTCCAGGGCGGTGGACAGGGTGAGGATATCGGTGGCCTCGGGCAGGGGGATGCTGGCGTCGGCCATGTTCGCTCCGGGGAATGTGGTGGCTGAGCCGTAGGGGCGGGGTTTATCCCCGCCCGGTTCGTCGGGCACGCTTCGGGCGGGCGTGGAGCCCGCCCCTACATTGTGCTTTCGCAGGATTCAATTGGGCGGAGGCACCAGGGACAGGCGGGCGGACTTGGCGCGCTGGTCC
>CAZHIK010000890.1:0-4150 GCA_964532635.1 uncultured Enterobacterales bacterium | reverse complement strand
GGCTTCGGGCTACGGCGGTTCGAGAAACCGAATCACGAGTCGTGGACATCCGACACTCCGCCGTAGGAGGAATGTCGGGGCTAGAACGTCGAGAACCGGTAGCCGTAGCCCGTAGCCCGTAGCCCGTAGCCCGACCCGCCACCGACGCCTCGCCCCGCTGGGACTAGAGGTGGCGCTCGCGCAGCAGGCGGGAGACCTGGCCGGTGAGCTCGAAGACCCGCTCGGCGTCGGGCACCGCCATGGAGCCGGTGCCGCAGCTGGGGGTGATCAGCGCCTGACGAAGCACCAGGGCGCGGTCCACCCCGCTGCGCTCCACCAGCAGGTCCACCAGCTCCTCGAAGCGGTCGGCGAGCGCCTCGGCGCTCTGGTCGCGGACCGCAGCCGAGGTGGGCACGATGCCCCAGGCCAGGGCCCCGCCGCCTTCGAGGTGGCGGCGCATGTGGCCGGGGTACATGGCGATGGTCTCGCCGAAGCCGAAGGCGTCGAAGTTGATGAGGTCCACTCCGGCGTCCACCAGGATGCTCCACTCGGTGTTGCCGCAGCAGTGGATCCCAGCGATGGCACCGTCGGCGTGGACCGCCGCGATGACCTCCTCGAGCATGGCGATGATGTCGTCGCGCTGCACGGCCACGTAGGTGGAGGAGCCGTAGGCCGACAGGATGGGCTCGTCGATGAAGCAGATGACGCGCTCTGCGAAGGGCGCGAAGCGCTGGATCTGCCAGCGGCACTTCATGGCCAGGCCCTTGACGATCACGTCGCGGAACTCCTCGTTGTAGTACAGCAGCCGCTTGTTTTCGTCGGTGATGGTCAGGGTGAAGGAGCAGGGCCCGGTGGCCTGCACCTTGACGTACGGGCGGCTGCCACCCACCGCCTTCAGCCGCTCCTCGAGGGCGTACAGCCCGGCGCTGTGCTCCGGGGTGATGGCCATGCCCGAGCAGTCGCCGTCGCCGTCGTCGGGATCCATGGCCAGCATGTAGGTCTCGTAGAAGACCGCCAGGTCGTCCCAGTACTCGCCGGTGGTGTCGAAGTACATCCGGCCCTTGTCGTGGTCGATGATGGCGCGAGGCAGGCCCTCGGCGTACTGGATCTCCATCTGCTCGAGCAGCCCCCGAGCCGACAGCTGGGGCCAGATGGGGGCCTCGGGAATGTTGGCCAGGACCACATCCAGGGCCTCGGCGGCGCTGGGGTGGGGCATGGAGCCGATGGCGGTGGCCAGCAGTTTGGGTTCGAAGGTCATGGTGACTCCACTGTGAGTGACGTTGGCGGGGTGGGTCTTATACCCCAGCCTCGGCGTTGGACAGGGCCGAGAGCGTATCGAGCCAGCCCTCGACCGTCGCGAGCAGCTCCGGGGCCTCGCTCCAGGGCGGGCTGCCCAAGCGGTCGGCGCGGGCTGCGCGCGGGTCGGCTGGGAGGCAGCCCAGCACGGGCAGGTCGGGCAGCTGGGCTCGCAGGTAGGCCAGGTCGTCCTCGGACCCGAGCTTGTTGCCCACCAGCCAGATGCGCTCGAGGCCGAGATCCGCGGCCAGGGCCTGGACCTGCCGCGCGGTGGCCACGGCGCGGCGACCAGGCTCCACCACCACCACCAGGTGGTCCACGCCCCGGGCCGTGCCCCGGCCCAGGTGCTCGAGTCCGGCCTCCATGTCCAGCACCAGGGCCTCGCCTCGGCCGAGCACCAGGTGGGTGACCAGTGCGCGCACCAAGGCGCTCTCGGGGCAGACGCAGCCGCCTCCGCCGCTGGACACGCCCCCCATCACCAGCAGGTGCACCCCGTCGAGCTCTACGCCCAGTTCGTCGGGCAGGTCGTCCACCAGGGGGTTGAGGCGGAAGTAGCCGCCCTGGCCACCGGAGCGGGTGCCCGTGCGCGCTTCGACCAGTGCCTTGCGCTCGGCCAGGGGCACCGGCTGCCGCTCCCCGGCCCCCAGGGCCAGGGCCAGGTTCGGGTCGGGATCGGCGTCCACTGCCAGCACCTTCGCCCCCCTCACGGCGAGCGCGCGGGCGAGCAGGGCCGCGACCGTGGTCTTGCCGACGCCACCCTTGCCGCTGATGGCGATCTTCATGCTGGGCTCCGAGCTGTAGTGGGGCAACGCAGGTTACCGAGGACGGGCCTGGGGCGCCAAGCCAGACTGGCGTCCCTGTGATCCGGGAGACCTTCATGGACCTGCTCGTGGACCTGATGCACAAGGGCGGCCCCTTCATGTGGCTGCTGTTGCTCCTGCTCGGCGCAGCCTGGGTGCCGGTGCTGCTGGGCATGATCCTGCTCGTCCTGCGCAAGTGGGCCCCAGCGGGCCTGTTCTGGGCCATCCCCTTGCTGCTCGTCGCGGCGGGTGCACTGGGTCGGGTTCAGGGCCAGATCATGGCCGGGGAGGCCGTGATGCACGCCTCTCCCGAGGTCAAGAGCACCCTGATGCACGCCGGGCTGGCCATCGCGGCCTACACCGAGTGGTGCGGCTGGGGCCTGGCGGCCTTCGTGCTGTGTTTCAGCGCGGGTGCGGTTGGGCTGGGTCTGATCATCGGCGCGGGAGAGAAGGCGCGCTGGTCGGCGGTCGACGCCGTGATCGCCCTGCTGGGCGGAGGCGCCGCTGTGGCTGCCGCGGTGCTCGCGGCCATGCTCCAGCCCCGGGTCTTCGGCTCGCCTGGTCCCGAGCTGATCCTCCCCCCTCTGCTCGTGGGGGTGGGAGGCCTGGGGCTGGTGCTGGCCTGCGCCCGCAGCAGCGACGAGCAGGGCGACGCTGGTCGCCTGGCCGCGGGTCGGCTGCTGGTGCTGTCCATGGTGGTCGGCAGCCTGGTCTGTATGGGCCTGGCCGGCTGGCTGCAGGGTTTCAGCCAGGTCCACGAAGCCATCTCCCACGCTGCGCCCGAGTCGCGCATGTCCTTGGCGGCCGCGGGTGCCGCTGCCTCGCGTGCTTGGTTGCTGCCGGTGGCCGTGGCGGCGGTTGTGATGAGCGTGGCGGGTCTGCTGGCATCGGTGCGGACGCTGCGGCACGCCCTGGGTGGGCGGCACCTGATCTCGGGGCTGGTCCTCTTGCTGCTGGCACCCGGGGCCTTGGCGCTGGCCGGCTTCGGCAACTACCAGGCCTGGGAGCTCGCCAGCAACACCGCTGAGGCCCGACTGGCGCGGGCGGTGGAGCTGGTGCCCGAGCTGCCCCGTGCCGTCGCGCTCGGTGATGACCTCGTCGTCGAGCAGCCCCAGGCGGGCTTCGATCGGGCGGTGGCTTGGCAGGGCTCGGGCTGGCGGCCCCTGCCCGGTCAGCGCGGCGGCACCGCCGACTGGGAGCTCCCCATCCGAGAGCATGGTGGCGGTCCGCTCCTGGTGGTGGCCCCAGCCGTGCTGCCCGCGTCCCAGCTCCTCGACACCGATTGGGCCCGCGGGAGCGACGGCCCCGAGGTCCTGTCCCTGCTGGTGGTGGTGGACCAGCGCGACGGCCTGCAGGACGACGCCGAGGCCTGGGCGTACGGCATCGGGCAGGGCATGCTCGAGCTGATCTGGACCCCCGCCGAGGCCTGGGACGCAGAGGAGCCCGAAGCTCGGGAGGAGTCCAGTTCGCTGCTCGACGCGCTGCGGGGGATGGAGCCCAGAGACCTCGGCCTGTCCTACGCTCGCTCGATCTTCGTCGAGGGACGGTCGGATGGGCTGGCGGTGCACGGGCTGTCGACCAGCGTCGAGGTGGCGGCGGATGTGGGAGAGGCCGTCACTACCGTGGTCGAGCACGTCGGCGAGGAGCGGCCGGACACCATCGCTCTGATCCCCGGGTCGGGCTGGGATCTGCAGGACCTGGTGAGCCACTGCCTGGCCGCCACACAGGCCCTGCCCGATGTCGATCCGGATCGCTGGTACCAGCCCCCGGCCAGCTGCCGGATGGTGGGCGCAGTGCCGGAGGGCTTGCTCGAAGCCCGTCAGGCCGAACTCCTTGTGCGAGGTGGTGGTCTGGGCGGGCTCGGCCAGGCCGTCGACGCCAGTGGCGTAGATGGCGATCCCCTCGTCATGGGCTCTCTGGACAAGGACGTCATCGAGTCTGTCATCAGGCGCCACCTCAACCAGATCCGCTACTGCTACCAGCGCGAGCTCACCAAGGATCCCGACCTGGCCGGTCGCGTCGTCATCAAGTTCGTGGTGGCCAGAGACGGCACCGTCTCCTCGGCCAACATCAAG
>CAZHIK010000889.1:0-4153 GCA_964532635.1 uncultured Enterobacterales bacterium | reverse complement strand
GCTGTCCTGGGGTAGCATGGTCTGGCTGGAATCCCTCTTGTGAGCGGCCCCGCCGCTCCCCGCGCTCCGGAGCGACCATGACGCGCATCCTTCCCCTCCTCGTCCTGCTCTCGGCCTGCAGCAGCGATCCGGTGCCCTTGCCGGAGGGGGTCTACCAGGGCCCCCTCGACGTCCGCTCCACCAGCTTCCCCGCCCACTGGCTCACAGAGCGCATCGGGGGCCACCACGTGCGTGCCACCAACCTCCTGCCGGTCGGCGAGGACGCCCCCCACTGGCAGCCCCCGCCCGATCGCATCGCGGAGCTGGCCTCCGCCGACCTCATCGTGGCCAACGGTGCGGGCCACGAAGCCTGGATGGCCACCGCCACCCTGCCCTCCGACAGGCTGGTCTACACGGCCCACACCATCCAGCTCATCGAGGTCGAGGCGGTCACCCACAGCCACGGCACCGACGGCGATCACAGCCACAGCACGGTCGACCCCCACACCTGGGGCTCCCCCGCGGTCTATGCTCGGCAGGGCCGCGCCCTGGCCCAGGCCCTGAGCAAGGCCGATCCGGAGCGCGCCGACGACTACACCGTAGCCGCCGAGGGGCTCGAGGCGGAGCTGAAGGGCATCACCGAGGCCTACGCCGAGGCCTTCTCCCGGGCAGGAGACACCCAGCTGGCCTCCAACCACGCCACGTTCAACTACCTGGCCCGGCAACTGGAGGTGGAGATCCACGCCTTCGACTTCGATCCTGCCCAGGTCCCCGATGAGGACTCGCTCGCAGGGTTCACCACCTGGGCCGGCGACGCCGAGGCCCCGGTCCTGCTGTGGGACGCCCAGCCCAGCCCGGAGGTCATGATGGCCTTCCCCGAGGGCGTGCGCCACCTGCAGCTGGATGCGCTGGACCAGCCCCCCCCGGGCGGTGCCTACGACTACATGGCCCAGGTGCGGGCCAACATCGCCGCCGTCGGCGACCTGTTCCCCCTGGGTGAGATCGAGGGCGAGGCCAGGCCCATGAAGGGGCCGGTCCGTCCCATCGCCCCTGCGCTGACCAAGCCCGGCCCGAAGGTCCCGAGGCGAACCCCATGAACCGTCCCCTGCCCCTCCTGTTTCTCACGGCGCTCTCTGCCTGCCTGCCAGCGCCCCCCGATCGCGACGCCGACGGCGACGGCCACCTGTACGATCTGGACTGTGACGACGACGACGCCTCGATCCACCCGGACGCCGAGGAGGTCTGGTACGACGGCATCGACCAGGACTGCGACGGGGGCAGCGACTACGACAAGGACGGCGACGGCTACGACAACGAGGCCTGGGGCGGCGATGACTGCCACGACGGCCGCGACGACATCCATCCCGGCGCCGAAGAGGTCTGGTACGACGGCGTGGACCAGGACTGTCTTGGCGACGACGACTACGACCAGGACGGCGACGGCTACCTGTACCCGGACGCCGACTGTGACGACACCCGCGCCGATGCGTACCCCGGCGCCGATGAGGTCTGGTACGACGGCGTGGACCAGGACTGCATGGAGGACAACGACTACGACCAGGACGGCGACGGCTACGAGTGCAAGGGGGGCACCAGCCCCGGCTGCCCCGACGAGCACAGCGGCGAGGACTGCGACGACACCAACGACACCATCGCTCCTGACGCCGGCGATCCCATCGACGGCTTCGACAACGACTGCGACGGTATCACCGACGAGGTGCCGTGGATGGGCCGCCACACCGACGTCACCGCCTTTCACAGCGGCTTGATCGGTCAGGGCGCTCCCATCGAAGGCTTCGGCTTCACGATGGCCAGCAGCGGTCGCGACGTGGTCGGGCTGGACGACCTCGACGACGGCGGCAGCCTACACGCCGACAGCGACGGCATGAACGATCTGCTGATCGCCGCCCCCATCCACGACTACCTGGGTACCCAGGCGGTCTATGTCATCGCGGGGGCTCCCGCGGACGACCTGCAGGTCGACGACGTGCGCGGGGTCACCGTGCTGCGCCTCGAGTCCACCGACAACGGCTGGTTCGGCATGACCATGGACTGGGTGCAGGACCTCGATCTGGACGGCAAGCCCGAGATCCTCGTGGGCGCCCCCACCGTGTCGGGCTTGCAGGCCGGCCACGCCTACCTCTACGCATCGAGCGACTGGAGCCGGGCCAGCCTGGAGACCGGTGGCACCACCGCCAACTGGACCCTCGACGTCGATGATGCCAGCCTGACCCTCTCCGGAGGGGCGCTGGACGAGTACTTCGGCCGCGCTGTGGGCCTGGGGGACATCTCCGACGGTGGGCGGGGCGACTTCGCTGTGGGCGATCCCCAGCAGGACTGCGGCTACGGCGGTGATGGAGAGATCGTCTGCGACGGAGCCGTGCACATCTACCTGGGCGAGGTCCTCAACCAGGAAGGCTGGGGCGAGCTGGACGGCGACCAGAGCCACGCCTCCGTGCTGGGCGACGACGACGCCTACTATGTGGGCCTGTCGGATCCCCGGATGGCCGACATCGACGGCGACGCGGTGTGTGAGCTGCTGGTCCCAGCCCCCTTCACCTCCGACGAGGTGGGCATGGTGGGCGTCTGGTCCGGGGACATGGCCGTGACCCGCGGAGCCAGCCGCGAGTTCGGCGATCTCGACCTGCTCATCCGCGGCACCGAGGAGCGCAGCGCCATCGGCCTCACCCTGGTGGCCGACGGTGACATCGACGGGGACGGCACCGCGGATGTCATCGTCTCCTCGAACACCGACGGGGAAGAGCTGGCTCTGGTGGCGCTGAGCGGCGCGGAGATCGCCCAGCGCACCAACATGAGCATCGCGGACGTCAGCCTGTACGAGATCAACGACCTCGACTACTACGACGCCTACCCCTACGTGCCCGCCACCATCGCGGGCGACTACAACCTCGACGGTCACGGCGATCTGGCCTTCGGCAACCCCGCCGGCGAGGCCGAGACCTTGGGAGGCTGCGCCCGCATCCTCTACGGTCGCCCGGACATGCAGGGGAGCTGGTCCGTGGCCGATGCGGAGGTCGCGATCCACGGCGACCAGGGCTGGGGGCTGGCCTACGGCGGCGTCGCGGCCATCGACACGAGCGGCAGCGGCATCCCAGGCCTGCTGATGGGGGCGCCCGGCTACTACGAAGGCGGCACGGCCTCCGAGCTGCTCGGGGCTGTCTTCATGCTGGCGCCCGTGTCCGTGTGGTAGCTGCTACCGCAGCTTCAACCCGGTGCGGCGCGTAGGGGCCTGGTCCTTCCAGGCCCAGTCCTCGTCGTCGCTCGAGCGGGTCTCGACGAAGGCCACCACGGCGCGGGGCATGGCCTCGCCGCGCTGGGCGCGGAAGGCGAAGCCTCCGTCCTGGGCGACCAACTCGGCATCTGAGACCCGCGCGTCGAACAGCCCGCTGGCAGGGTCGTAGCGGAACAGAGCCCAGTCGGTGCTCTCGCCGTCCCGAGGAGCCGGCTGGTAGGCGGCCCACTTGGGCGCCACGGCGCCGCGCTCGGCGAAGTAGACCACCATGGACTCGGGCTCCATCGGCCCGGGGGCCTCCCAGAAGCCGATGTCCAGGGACAGGCCGTCGCGGTCGGACACGGACACGGACGCGATGTCCAGCGGAATGTCGCGGCCGAGGTAGCGGGAGTCCTCGACGGTGGCGCCGCGCACGGCCTTGTAGGTGGTGCGAGCCTTTCGCTGCCTGACCTCCCGCAGGCTCAGGGTGCCGCCGGTCGCCGCGAACATCTCGCCAGCGCTCGAGCTCTCCTCGGGACCGGGGATGTGTTGCTCCTCGGCCATCGCGGTGGTGGGGAGGAGGAAGGCGGCGGCGAGCAGCGTGACGATGCGGATCATGGGGGCCTCCGGCCCCCCCAAGCTCATCCCCTCGAGCACCCGAGCCAAGCCCATCGGAGCGGCCGGGTAAGGCAGCTCACCGGGCAGATTCCGGGCCTGTGAGTGCACTCACTGGGTCCGCGATCCCTCAGCCCCCGTTGGGCGTGTCGTCGCAGGCGTCGCCGACACCATCGCCGTCGGCGTCTTCCTGATCGGGCTCCCAGGGACCATCGGGGCTCAAGGACAGCTCGAGGTCGGTGACCGGTTCGTCATCATCCAGGAAGCGCACGTAGTTGCCCCAGCCGCCGCCCTGGTCGTAGACCTTGACCACCATGGGGGTCCACC
>CAZHIK010000888.1:0-4155 GCA_964532635.1 uncultured Enterobacterales bacterium | reverse complement strand
TCGAGCTCGAGGCGCTGACCGAGCACAACACGGCCTATCTGGACAAGCCCTTCGAGGTGCCCCAACTCGTCGAGGTCATCGAGTCGCTGAGCCCAGGCAGCGGCACGCTCGAGCCCGCTACCGAGGCCGACACGGATGTCGAGATCCGCGAGTCCCACAGCGCCTACCTCACCGTCCGCCTGCTGGACGTGGCCCGCAGCCTCGACGTCTTCTGGGAGCTCTCCGTCCTCGAGGGCGTCCACTCCTGCGTCGCGGTGCGCGGCGACGTCGACATCATCCTCCTGGCGCACGCACCTGGCACCGAAGCCATGGAGCAGCTCTTCGATCGCGTCCGCGCCATTCGAGGCATCAAGGTCGTCCCCGCCTCGGCCGTCGAGCGCCCCAAGCTCGACAGGGACATCGAGACCTTCGTGTCCGTCTACAAGAAGGCCGTGAAGGACGCCGCGACCACCGCCACCGCCAAGTCGGCGGGGATGAGCAGCTACTTCATCGTCGACATCGAAAAAGAGTCCATCCAGCAGATCTTCACAACAGTCTTCTTCCTCGACAACGTCCTCTTCTGCGACGTGATCGACAACGGCACCAAGCTTCTGGGCATGCTCACCGACCATCAGGCGGTGGGCCGCCAGCCACGCATCATCGAGAAGATCAGCGAGATCGACGGCGTCCTGCGCGTGCGGGAAGCCCGCATCGTCGAGCTGACAGGCGGCTGGTAGGCCGCTGATCGAAGCACCGCGTCGCACATCGAAGCCGAGCTGAGCCGTGTCGACTACGGCAGGAGTAACACCAAGGTGATTTCGAAGCGAAAATCCGCGTAGGGAAGCACGAGAGGACCACCGCCCGCTTCCCTGCCCAGCACATGGGAGCGAACGGTCATGACCAGTCCCGACCTCGAGCGAT
Organism: uncultured Enterobacterales bacterium; assembly: GCA_964532635.1. Lineage (GTDB taxonomy): Bacteria > Myxococcota_A > UBA796 > UBA796 > JAFGLY01 > CALDOK01. Next base: position 3,255 of record CAZHIK010000888.1, on the reverse strand, counting down.
CCTCCAAGGATCCGGCGAGCTTCGCCAGCCGCCTCTGGCGCTACGACGGTGCGCCAGGGGAGCTGATCCCCCTGCTGCAGTCCGCACAGGATCACTTCGGCTACGTGCCGCGGCGCGCCATCAAGCACATCTCGGCCGCCACGAACGTGCCCGAGTCCACCATCTACGGTGTCATCACCTTCTACGCACAGTTCCGGCTGCAGCCCATCGGCAAGTACCTCATCCGCATCTGCGACGGCACGGCCTGCCACGTCTCGCAGTCCCAGATGCTCATCGAGACTGTCGAAGACGAGCTGAGCATCGAGGTTGACGGCACGACGGAGGACGGGCTGTTCACCCTGCTCACGGTGGCCTGCCTCGGCTGCTGCTCGCTGGCGCCGGTCATCATGATCAACGACGACACCCACGGCAACCTCTCCGCGGCCATGGTCCGCAAGCTGCTGCGGAAGGTCCGCCGGGAAGAGAAGAAGGCCAAGCGTGCGGCGGGCGCCCGCTAATCTCCCGCGCGACGCGCGCGACAACCCCGAGCATCGAGGGTCGGCATGAGGAAGATCGTCATCGGAATGGGAACGTGTGGTCTGTCCGCGGGGGCACAGGTGGTGCACGACCGGCTGCAGGAGCTGGCAGCGGCCGCAGAGGACCGCTGCACCTTCGGCATCACCGGCTGCATCGGCATGTGCTACCGCGAGCCGCTGGTGGAGGTCCGCGAGGGCGCACACCGCCACATCTACGGCGGCGTGGACGCCAAGCTCGCCGAGGAGATCTTCGAGCGCCACGTCCTGGGCGGCGAGGTCCTCGAAGAGCACGTCGCCTACAGCGAAGCACCGGACGGCGAGCGAGGGGGCTCCGAGCTGGGCTTCCTCGCACCCCAGGAGCGCATCGTGCTCCGCAACTGTGGCTGGATCGATCCCGAGTCCATCGAGGAGTACCTCGAGGCCGGCGGCTACCAGGCAGCGCGCAAGGCCCTGACCGCGATGTCCCCGCAGGAGGTCATCGACGAGGTCAAGGCCTCCGGCCTCCGGGGGCGGGGCGGCGCGGGCTTCCCCACCGGGCTGAAGTGGTCCTTCGCGGCCGGGAACGCCGGGGACGTCAAGTATGTCGTCTGCAACGCCGATGAGGGCGACCCCGGAGCGTTCATGGACCGCTCCATCCTCGAGGGCGATCCCCACGCGGTCATCGAGGGCATGATCGTCTGCGGACGCGCCATCGACGCCCACTACGGCTACATCTACTGCCGCGCCGAGTACCCCCTGGCCATCCGACGCTTGACCATCGCCATCCGCGAGGCGCGGGAGCAGGGCTTCCTCGGCAAGGACATCTTCGGCTCCGGCTTCGACTTCGACGTCAAGATCAAGCAGGGCGCGGGCGCGTTCGTCTGCGGCGAGGAGACCGCGCTGTTCGCCTCCATCGAGGGCGAGCGTGGAATGCCCCGCATCCGGCCGCCCTTCCCCGCCGAGAAGGGCCTGTGGCCGAAGCCCACCACCAACAACAACGTCGAGACCTACGCCAACATCGCCTGGACCATCACCGAAGGCGCGGCGTCCTACGCCGCCTACGGCACCGAGAAGAGTCCGGGCACCAAGGTCTTCGCCCTGGCCGGCAAGGTGGTCCGCGGCGGCCTGGCCGAGGTCTCCATGGGTACCTCCATCCGGGACCTGGTCTTCTCCATCGGCGGCGGCATCAAGGACGATCGCGCGTTCAAGGCGGTCCAGATGGGCGGCCCCTCGGGCGGCTGCATCCCCGCCGACCTCGCGGACACCCCCGTGGACTTCGAGAGCATCCCCGCCACCGGCGCCATCATGGGCTCTGGCGGCATGGTGGTGCTCGACGACCTCACCTGCATGGTCGAGATGGCCCAGTTCTTCCTGCAGTTCACGCAGAACGAATCCTGCGGCAAGTGCACCTTCTGCCGCATCGGCACCCTGCGCATGCTCGAGACCCTGCAGGCCATCACCCACGGCCAGGGCTCGCCGGGGGACGTCGCGAAGCTGGGCGTCCTGGCCGACCAGATCAAGGAAGCCAGCCTCTGTGGCCTCGGCCAGACCGCGCCCAACCCGGTCGTCACCACGGTCCGCTACTACGAGGACGAGTACCGGGCCCACATCGACGACCATCGCTGCCCCGGGAAGACCTGCTCGGCCCTGGTGGACTTCCACATCGAGCCCGACAAGTGCACAGGCTGCACCCTCTGCGCCAAGGCCTGCCCCGTCGATGCCATCGCTGGCGAGCGCAAGCAACTGCACGTCATCGACAATGCGCTCTGCGCCAAGTGCGGCAAGTGCATCTCGAGCTGCAACTTCGATGCCGTCTACAAGGACTAGGTGACCCATGGCAACCATCAGCATCACGGTCAACGGTCAACCCCTCGAGGTCGCTCCCGGCAAGACCATCCTCCAAGCCGTCCACGAGGCCGGCCTGGACACCATCCCCACCCTCTGCCACTCGGACGAGCTCGAGCCCTACGGCTCCTGTTTCCTCTGCGTGGTCGAGGTCGAGGGCCGGCCCAACCTGCTTCCCGCCTGTGCCACGCGCGTCGTCCAGGGGATGAAGATCCACACCCGCAACGAACGCGTGCTCGCCTCGCGCAAGACAGCGCTCGAGCTGCTGCTCTCCAACCACTACGCCGACTGCGTCTCCCCCTGCATGCAGGGCTGTCCGGCCAACGTCGACGCCCAGGGCTACCTCGCCCTGGCCGCTATGGGCCTGGACGTCGAGGCGGTGGAGCTCATCCGCCAGGCCAACCCCCTCCCGGCCTCCTGCGGTCGCGTCTGCGTCCGCAAGTGCGAGGTGATCTGCCGTCGCGATGACGTGGACGCCCCGGTGGGCATCAACGCGGTCAAGCGGCACGTCACCGATGCGCCAGGTGTCTACGACGTCCAGCCCCAGCGCAAGGCCGCCAAGGGCAAGTCCGTGGGCATCGTCGGCGCCGGCCCCGCGGGTCTCACCGCCGCGTGGTTCCTCGGCCGCGAGGGGTACGATCCCGTCATCTACGAGGCTCAGCAGCGCACCGGGGGAATGCTCCGCTACGGCATCCCCACCTACCGCCTGCCTGACGACGTGCTGGACCTCGAGGTCGAGCACATCCAGAAGGCTGGCGCTGCCATCCACCTGGGCGTCAAGGTCGGGCGCGACGTCACCCTGGAGCAGCTCCGCGAGCGCCACGACGCACTCTTCCTCGCCGCTGGTGCCTGGCGCAGTCGGCCCATGCGGGTCGAGGGCGAGGACGACACCGCGGGTGTGGTCCCGGGCATCGAC
>CAZHIK010000887.1:0-4163 GCA_964532635.1 uncultured Enterobacterales bacterium | reverse complement strand
GTTCCCGGCCCTGGGTGAGCTGCAGCTGTCGGGCGTGCGCCTCGAGTCGGGGCACGAAGCCATCCCACCCCACCTGTCCTACTTCCAGATCTCCACCGGCATCGGCTGGCTGCCGGGCTAGCTACCCCCCAGCTCGGGCGCAGCCGGCTACTGATCCTCCGGCGCCCACAGCTCGATCCAGTCACTCGCGGCGACGCGCTGCCAGCGGGACGACCATGAGGGGCGCGGAGAGCGGTTCATCGGGGTGCGAAGGGACACCCCCAGCACCGGCTCGGCGCAGCCCTTGGGCTGCTGGGGCGGTAGCACGCTGACCACACGAAGGCGTGGATGATGGCTCTGGATGGTGAAGGCGGCCACGTCTCCGTGGGGCATCTGCCAGGCCTGAACCGCCACCAGGCTGTCGTCGGGGAGCGCGCTCAGGATGGTGGCGGCGGGTTCGTCGGCGAGCCAGAGGGCCGTGGCCCCGCGGACGTCGTCGTCTGGATCCAGGGGGAGCCGCACGACCTCGATGTCGTGGGTGATGTCGAGCCAGGAGGGTGGCCGCGGCCGGCGGCCGTGGGTGTCCAGGGCGAGCAGGGGCTCCCAGGCCCCCGCGCTTTGTTTGCGAGCCGAGCTGTCCGGCCGCACCAGCCACAGGGCCATGGCGCCGGCGAGCAGCCATACCGCTCCCCCCCAGGTCAGCCAGCGCCCGATCCGGGGCACCGCCGCCAGCCCCAGCGCCGTGATCAGGGCGATGGGAGCGGCCGCCACCGCGGGGTAGTAGCTGGCCCGCTTGGCCGACAGGGACAGCAGCACCAGGGGCAGCACGAGGGCCAGCAGCAAGGCGAGGGCTTCGGGCCGTGGCTTCACCCGCACCAGCAGCAGCGTGCCCGCGCCCAGCAGCACGCAGCCCGGCAGGCCCAGCAGGCGACCTCGCAGCTCCCAGAGGTAGGAGACCAGGCCCACTCCGAAGCCGCCGCCCTCGCTGTCCATGGCCTGCTCCAGCAGCCGCTCACGACCGGTCATGACGGTGCTCCAGTCCACCACGACCGCGGCTACGGCGCAGAACAGCACCAGGCCGAGCAGGGCGCGCCAGCGCCCCTCTCCGCGGGCGAGCCCCGCCACGGCCAGCACCAGGACCGGCCCCACCAGCACCGATGCGCTGCGCATCCCGTCGTTGAAGCCCTCGCCCCAGCGCAGGGTCAGGGCGCAGGCCACGCCCGCCAGCAGGGCCAGGCCGGGGCGGCGAAAGCGGTCGCTGAGCAGCAGCATGGCCAGAGCCAGCGCGGGGCCGGTCATGCAGCCCAGGGTGGGGAAGAGGGTCTGGGAGGCCCCGACGGTGATCGGCAGCGCGGTGACCATCGCGGCGGCGGCCAGGGCGGTCCAGTGGTCGCCGAAGGCCCGGCCGGCCCCGAACGTGGCGGCTGCCAGCAGCGCCAGCAGGGCCAGGGTGCCGGCGCGCACGGTGGTGGGACTCACCCCCAACACCAGGGCCGGGAGGCTGGCCACCACATAGTGGATGGGCGTGTCGTTGCCGCTGCCGCCCCGGCTGCGCAGCGTACCCCGGGCCTGATCCAGGCGGGGGCTGCCAGGATCGCTGCAGTCCTCGGCCCCCAGCGGGTAGGCGGTCAGGGCGCGCATGTCGCCCCGCCCGGTGAGGGTGTGCGTGTGCGTCAGGGCCACCAGGTCGCTCGCGTGGGGCGTGATCAGGGGCGCAGGCGAGGCCCGCAGCCAGGCCAGGAACAGGCCGCCGTGCAGCCCAGCCAGCAGCACCACCACCGCCAGGGTGATCGCGACGCGGCGTCGGGGAGTGAGCACGGACCGCTCCCCTAGTTGCACCCCGCCCCATCCGCCGGCATGCCCTTCCCCTCGCCGCGCCCCTTCAGGCTGCCGGGCTCGAACCCCGACTCGTCGAAGCGGGCTTCGCGCTCCACGTTGGCCACCGCGCCGGATTCGATCAGGCCGCCGTCCATGGACAGCTCGCCCTTGCCGCAGTTGACCGCCACTTGCTCGTCGTAGTTGTGGGGATCGCAGGCGGTGATGAAGCCCAGCATGACCACCCGGCGGCTGACCTCGTCCAGCTTCATGCCGGAGCGGAACAGCAGCTGCAGGCGGATGAAGTCCCAGATCACCGGGGCCATCTTGTGGGTGGCGGCCTGGCGGGCCAGGCTGGCCAGGAAGCGTGCCCGGGCCAGGGTGGGGTTGCGCTGGAACTGGCGGGCGTAGCGATCGGCTGCCCGGTCCAGCCTGGGCAGGTCCACCAGGTCGCGGAAGGGGATCAACCCCCCACGGCCGTCGCGCAGCGCCAGGTAGTGCTGCACGTAGAGGCACTTCTTGACCTCGAAGGTGGACAGCAGCGCGAAGTAGAGCTTGTTGAAGACGCGGATGTCGTCGCGGCTGAACTGGTGGGGCCACTGGCTGACGAGCATCTCGAGGGTCTCGTCGGGCATCACAGCCATCTCGTCGAACTCCTGGCCTTCCCGGGCCAGGGCGTCGCGGAAGGAGCCCAGGATGCGCAGCCCCAGGAAGAAGACCTCACGGATGTGGTCGTTTTCGGGCTCGAGGGCGAACTGCAGCACCTTGGAGATCTGGGGCTCGTTGAGCCCGTGGGCCACCACCACGGTGAGGTTGGTGGCCAGGCCCACCTCGCGCAGGTTCTGGATGGCGCGCAGCTTGACGTCCACCAGCCCCTTCTTGCCTCGCAGCCACTCGGTGGCCTTCTCGTCGAAGCCGTCGAACTGCAGGAAGACCTCGTCGAAGCCACAGTCCTTCATGCGTTGGCAGAAGGCCTTGTCGGTCAGCCTCAGGCCGTTGGAGTGCAGGGCCGCGATGTGGCCCTTGGCCTTGACTTTGCGCACCCAGTCCTCGAGGTCCTTGCGCAGGGTGGGCTCGGCGGCCATGAAGTCCACCTTGATCCGGCGCTTGGTGTTGATGAGATCCTCGAGGTTGGACAGGTCCAGATCCGTGGTCTCCTCGGTGTTGGCCTTGGCCAGGCAGATGGGGCAGTCGAGGTTGCAGCTCTCGGTGAGGCGCAGCAGGAAGTCTCGCTGGGGGTAGTCTCCGCTGTTGACCTCGAAGTAGTAGCGGTCCAGTTCGGCCCAGTAGGCTGGGTCTCTGGACAGCAGCTGGCGGGTGGAGCCGTGCTCGGGGCACAGCTTCTCGAGCCAGGCGGCGCCCTCGGCCACGATCACCTCGGCGGGGACATCCTGCAGGCAGGTGTCGCAGCGGCCACGGGTGGCGCGGAGGACCTGGCGATCCTCGCTGGTCTGGTGCTTGGCGGGGCGACTCATGGGGCCTCCGGGGTCGGTCTCACAGCGGTCGAGCGGCTGCACACCTTAGCCTGATGGGACCGTGAGTGAGAGTGAGCGGGATCGCCTGGATCAGCGGCTGGGGGCCAACCAGCCCAGCGGATCCTGCGCGGTGCCGTTGTAGTAGATCTCGAAGGTCAGCACGTAGCCGGAGCCATCCACCAGGCCCGAGTTGCCCACGTAGCCGAGCACCTCGCCCTGGGAGACCGTCTGGCCAGCGGACACCTTGAGCCCGTTGGCGTGGGCGTACACCGTGGTGTAGGCGCCGTGGTCGAGCACCACGGTCTGGCCGTAGCCACGCAGGAAGCCCGCCTGCTTGACCACGCCGGGGAAGACCGCGCGGAAGGGGGTGCCGTAGGCCGCTGCGATGTCCACGCCCTTGCTGCGCACGACCTGGCCCGTGGTGGGGTCGGTGAAGCGGCCGAAGCCCCGCTGGATGCTGCCGGTGGTGGGCCATGGAAGCCGGCCGTGGGAGGCGCGGAAGTTGGCGTTGGTTGTGGGATCGGCCACGGAGACCGTCATGCGCTCCTGGGCAGCGGCCTGCAGGCTGAGCTGCACGCGATCCTGCTCCGCCAGCACCCGGGTGGCCAGGTCCTTGCGCTCCCGCACCTGCTGCAGCAGGGTGAGCTTGCGAGCCCGCTCGTCGCGCAAGGAGGCTTCCTTGAGCCGCAGCTCGGCTTGGAGCGCGGCCACGGTGGCGCGATCCGTGTCCACCTGATCCAGGGCGGCCCGGCGCTGCTCCACCTTCTTTGCGTAGCTGGCGACGCGCTTGCGATCGTGCTCGAGGATGGCCAGCAGGTAATGGGCACGGCGCCGCAGGTCGATGGGGGGCTCGGCTCCGAAGAGCACCCGCGCCAGGCCCTGGCGGGCCAGGCG
>CAZHIK010000886.1:0-4169 GCA_964532635.1 uncultured Enterobacterales bacterium | reverse complement strand
GCCCCAGAGATCGTGGGGAAGGGTCTCACCCTCCCAGATGGTGACCATCCAGGTGCCCTCGAACTCCCCGTCTTGCACGTGGCCGGAGATCGGGCCCTCGCCCTCCCAGCTCCAGTGGTCGTAGGAGACGGCCCAGCCAAAGCCCTCGGCCCCGCCGTCCTCGTCGATGTCCAGCTCGAAGGCACCGCCGCCCTCCTCGGTCCACCAGTCATAGTCCACCTCGGCCCAGACCTCGCCCACGTAGTGGCCGGAGTAGTCGGGGTCGGCATCCGCGTCGCTGTCCGCGTCGCTGTCCGCGTCGCTGTCCGCGTCGGCGTCGCCGTCTGCGTCGGTGTCGGTGTCGGTGTCGGTGTCGGTGTCGGTGTCGGCATCGGGGGCGCCGGTGTCCGCGGGGGCGATACCGCCGACGGAGTGGCAGGCCGTGGCGAACAGGGCGAGCAGGACGATGAGCATGGGGAGCCCCTAATCAGGGCTCCCGCTGTCCGTCCATGGCGCCGTAGACGATCATCCAGTCGGAGCGGTGCTCGAACTCCAGGTGCAGGGCCCCGTCGGTCTCGACCCCACCGGTCAGCGGGACACGCTTCACCTCGTCCTCCCAGATGCGCACCATCCACATCCCATCGAACACGCCACTGCTGCTCAGCTCGCCGGTGATGTCGCCATCGACCTCCCAGCCCCAGTGCCCCTCCCCCACCTCGACCCAAGCCCAGCCCTCGGCGCCACCGTTGGGGTAGACCTCGAGCCCGAACTCCCCCTCGCCCTCCTCGGTCCACCAGTCCTCCTCGATGACCACCCACACGTCACCCTCGTAGTACCCGTCGTACGAGGGCTGGGTGTCGGTGTCGGCGTCGGTGTCGGCGTCAGCGTCAGCATCGGCGTCACCGTCCGCGTCTCCGTCCGCATCGGAGTCGGTGTCGGCGTCGGCGTCGGTGTCGGCGTCGCCGTCGGGTGCTCCGGTGTCGGCGGGGGCGATGCCGCCCACGGAGTGGCAGCCGAGGGCGAACAGGGCGAGCAGGGCGAGCAGGGCGACGCGCATGGTGGCTCCTCCGGAAAACGAGGGAAGGGTAGCCGAAGGTTCAGCGGCTCGCAGGTGAAAGCACTGCGCCCGAGGAGGATCAGTCGATCCGCCAGCCCTCGGCCCGGAAGGAGAGGCTCATGAACTCGTCCTCCAGGTCCAGCAGGAGCAAGGCGTGGCCGTCGGACACAGTACCCTCCATGGGCAGGTACACGTAGTGCCGCCCCATCAGCACCTTCATGGCCCAGGAGCTCGGAAGGGCATGAGGACGTGGAGCCCAGCAGCCCACCACGAACGGAAATGCGAGGAGGAAGGGGCGCATCGCCCCCATTCTACTTCAGGAAGTAGCCACCCGGGGTGTGCAGGGCGTCGGTGGTGAACATGATGCCCAGCTTGCGCAGCACGGTCTGATCGGACTCGGTGGGCACGTGGGTCATGTGCATCTCGCACTCCTTGAGCACCGGCAGCATCTCGAAGGCCGCCTCGGCCGCGGGATTGTGCGCCGCCGATACCGACAGGGCCGCCAGGGCCTCGCCGATGTCCAGGCTGTCGGAGCCGTCGCCAAGGGTCTCGTTCAGGCTGACCAGATTGCGGATGACCAGGGGCGACAGCAGATGGATCTTGTCGGGGATGCCGGCCAGCACCTTGATGGCGTTGATCACGGCCGCGGCGGTGCTGTAGAGCAACTCCGAGTTCATGCCCGTGACCACGGTACCGTCCGGAAGCTCGATGGACGCGCCGCAGTAGGCGTCCTTCCAGCCCTTGCCCGGCTTGCGCTGGGCCTCCAACGCGGCGTCCCGGGCAGGCTGCACCGTGGCGCGGTCTTCGAGGGTGGCGCCCACCTTCTCCATCAGGCGCGTCGCGATGGCCACCGTCTCGTCGTTCTCCACACCGATGGTCAGCTCCCAGTTGTACCGGAAGTAGCGGCGGATGATCTCCTGGCGGGACGCCTCGCGCACCACCGCGTCGTCCACGATGCCTTCCGAAGCGCAATTGCAACACATGTCGGTCGGTGACTGGTAGCGGGGCAGGTCGCTGTCGGGGCCGATGATGCGGTCCATCAAGGCCCGCAGGATGGGGAAGTGCTCGACGTCACGGTTGTAGTTGACCGTCTCCACCCCGTAGGCCGCCAGGTGGTGGGGATCGATCATGTTGACATCGCGGATGTCGGCCGTGGCCGCCTCGTAGGCCAGGTTGACCGGGTGATCGAGGGGCAGGTCCCAGACCGGGAAGGTCTCCCACTTGGCGAAGCCCGCGGTCACACCTTGCTGCTGCTCGTGCCACATCTGCTGCAGCGCAGTCTCGATCTTGCCGCTGCCGGGGCCCGCACCAGCCACCACCACGATGGGCTTCGAGGTGGGGATGTAGGTGTTGATCCCAAAGCCCTTGTCGCTGGCCACCGTGTCCACGTCGTCCGGATAGCCAGGCACGCTGAAGTGGGTGAACACGCGCACGCTGCGCTTCTCGATGCGGGACTTGAGCTGCAGTGCGGCGGGCTGGCCCTTGAAGCGGGTGATGACCACCGCAGAGACGGGAAGGCCCTTCGCCCGCAGGTCATCGAGGGTGCGCAGGGTGGCCAGATCATAGGTGAGGCCCCAGTCGCCGCGCACACGCCCGCGCTGAACGTCCTTGGCGTTGACCACGAACAGGATCTCCAGCTGGTCCTTCAGCCGCTGCAGCGGACGGATCTTGACGTTGGGCTCGAAGCCGGGGAAGACCCGCGCGGCGTGGTGGTCACCCAGGAACTTGCCGCCAAACTCGATGTAGAGGCGCCCACCGAAGCGCTCCACGCGCTCGAGGATCGCAGCGGCCTGGGCCTCGAGGTACTTCTCGTTGTCGAAACCGACCGCACGGCGGGTCTGCATGGGGAGCCTCCTGAAAGAAAAGGGCCCGAACCATAGCACCCGCCGCGGGGGCTTTCCAGGGATGTTGCCCGAGCCTACTCCCCGATGACCGCGAAGCCGGTGATGTCGTAGCCGTAGGCCTCGGCCGCGGCGTAGCGATCCACGTCGTCGTGCAGCAGGGTCAGGTTGGGATCGCCTCCGCCGAGATCGACCACGATCTCGTACTCGCCGATGGTGCCCGCACAGCTGCCATAGCTGGCCACGATGACCTGGTAGGTCCCAGCAAGGCGCAGGCTCTGCTCGGTGGACGGGCACTGGTAGGAGGGCGGCGGGTAGGTGCAGTCGAAGCTGTCATCGCTGACGTTCAAGGTGCAGCCGCTGGAGTCGTTGACCCACATCAGCGGGTCGAAGGCGGTGCCGGTGGCCACGGTGTCGATGGCGATCTGCGCGGTGTCGCCAGCGCTGGCATCGAAGGTCCAGACATCGACCTCCTCCATGCCACAGTCCAGCTCGGAGATCCCGGAGTAGCTGCCGTTCACGTCGTCGTAGAGGTCGTCGCTGCTGGCCAGGCCGCAGTCGTAGTAGTAGGCCTCGTCCCCGCTGCTGGACTGGCCGGAGAGAGCAAAGGACCACTCGAGCTCGTCACCGCGCCGGGTGAAGCCGCCATCGCTGGAGCCCTGGTAGGACAGGAGGAACCAGTAGGGGCCAGGGTAGTAGCCATAGCCATAGCTGGTCAGGTCGTAGGAGAAGCCGGTGGCGAAGACGTCGCTGTAGGTCCCGTAGTGCCCGCTGTAGCTGGGCATATAGGCCATCAGCATGTTCACGTAGGGCACGCTGTCGATGTAGGACAGGAACGGGTGCAGCGAGCAGGCAGAGGTGCCGTCGTCCCGCGAGACCGAGGCGTCGATCTCGAAGGCGAAGTCGCAGCCAGCGCAGCTGCCGGTGAACGGCGTGCCCACCAGATCGATGGTGGCGTCGCAGACGACGCGACCGTCCTCGGTGTAGAGGTACTCCACCTCACCGATGAGGTCGGTGTCCGTGTCGGCGTCGGTGTCGGCGTCGGCATCCGCATCCGCATCCGCGTCGGCATCCGCGTCGGCGTCGGCGTCGGCGTCGGCGTCGGCGTCCGCGTCGGTGTCCGTGTCGGTGTCCGTGTCGGTGTCCGTGTCGGCCTCGCCGCCGCACTCGTCGCTCCCGCTGCAGTCCGGATCGTCGCAGTCGGTGGCACCGTCGCCGTCGTTGTCGGCGCCGTCGGTGCACTCACCGGGGAAGTAGCCCTCGGGCTTGCCGTCGAAGCAGCCGGCGAGGAG
>CAZHIK010000885.1:0-4175 GCA_964532635.1 uncultured Enterobacterales bacterium | reverse complement strand
GGGGTCAGAAGGACGATCAGCGGGATGCGGTGGGCTTGGCGCAGAAGCTGCGGCAGGGTGGCATCGAGCGCCAGGTGTACAAGCACACCCGCCAGTTCCGCGAGCTGAAGGAGCTGGCCCGCGTCTACCGCATGGTCACCAGCGACGTGGCGCGGACCAAGAACCGGATCAAGTCCGTCTACCGAGCCCGCGGGGTGAGGACGCCGGGCAAGGGCGTGTACCGTGCCCGTCAACCCGCTCGCTTCGCTCGAGGTTGACCGTGCCCGTAGTCGCGCTGGGTAGCGCGACTACTCGGCGAAGGCTCGCGCGGGCTGGCTGGATGCGCTGGACGCCTCCAGCCGGCTGGCGGTGGAGACGCTGTACGCCGAGCTGGACGCTCTGGAGCCTCTGAAGCTGCAGGCCGAGAAGGCCATGGTCACCGCGTCGCACAAGCACGCCGTCAGCAGGCGGCTCGAGACGATTCCGGGGCTCGGCGCCATCCGGGTCGCGCAGCTGCTGCCCATCGTGGTGACGCCCTTCCGCTTCCGCACTCGGCGGCAGTTCTGGTCCTACTGCGGGCTCGGCATCGTGATGCGCTCGTCCTCGGACTGGGTGCAGACCCAGGACGGCTGGCCGCGCGCGCAGCTCTCGGTGCCCCGGGGCCTGAACAAACACAGCAACCGGACCCTGAAGGCGATCTTCAAGGGCGCCGCGACCACGGTGCTGCAGGCATGACCCCAGGATCCCTTGCACGCCCACTACCGACGCTTGTTGGACCAAGGCACCCGGCCGCACCTGGCCAAGCTGACCCTCGCGCGACGGCTGGCGGCCATCGCGCTGCGCCTGTGGAAGACCGAGGAGGTGTACGACCCGGCGAAGTCGACCACCACCAGCACCGCGTAGGGTGGCCCCGTGGTGCCCGGTCCCTCGACCGGGTCGGGATCGGCAAGCGGCGACAGGTTCACGAGGGTGAGCATCCATTGTCGAGCTGGCTCGGAGCGAGCTCCGAAGTCCCAGGGATAGGCTATGCCCCCTCCGAATACCGCACAAAGCAATGGCCCAGAGAGGTCCTGACAAAAGGTTGGTTTTCGCCGAGAGCGACGACACCGATACGCTATCGAGCCCCAGCACGGTCCCTGCCCCACACCACCCGAGAGACCCCAGGATCACCACCCCGGACCACCCCACAGAGGCGATCCCCGTGCGCACTTTGCAGAACCTGTATCGGTCGGCCCCCGGAGCAGTTCGCCCTTGACATCCATCTTCATAAAAGTGTCGACAACCAGCCCCTCCCGGAGCCCACCCCATGCTCACCACCATCACCCTCCTCCTGGCCCTCACCGCCCCCCCTTCACTCGCCAACGACACCGCCATGGGCGGGTCGGGCGCCGGCGTCTACCCGGTGGAGACCACCACCGTGCGCCTGGTGCGCGAATTGGTGGTCTTTCAGGAGATCGGCGACAGCTTCGCGGTCACCGCCGACCTGCACTTCCGCAACGAAAGCGATCAGCCCACCACCCTGAAGCTGGGCTTCCCCGCCCGCACCAAGGTGGAGGGCGACGGCGATCCCGACGTGCACGACCTGGCCATCTGGGTGAACGGCGAGCCCGCCGTCGCTCACCGCCTGGCCCTCACCGAGGCCGAGTCGGTGGACATCCCATGGGAAGAGATCTGGCTTTTCGAGGCTACCTTCCCCGCCAGTGCCGACGTGCAGATCATGCACAGCTACACCCTGACCACCGGCGGCGACTCCATGGGCGGCCGGCTCACCCAGTACATCTTCCAGACCGGCGAGGGCTGGGCGGGCAGCATCGAGCAGGCTCGCTTCGTGTTCCGCTTCGAGCGGCCTCCCATGGGCCTGGAGATGTTCTACTCGGGCGAGCGGCTCCCTCCCCTCGGCACGCCGCCCGCGCCCGGCCTGCCCACCCAGAGCTACGTGGCCGGCCCCACCCCCAGCTACGAGCTGGTCTTCGACAGCGTGGAGCCCACCGGCGACCTGTGGCTGTACTGGGACGGGCAGCCCTGGTACGAGCTGGTGGGCGCGACCGTCGGCCAGGACAAGCTCTACGACTGCCTGTACCCCCTCACCACCTGGTACCGCGGCCTGCGCGGCCCCGGCTGGGCCGCGAGCCCCCTGCCCGATCAGGAGCTGCTGGGCTGCTACGAAGCCGACTGGCTGCGCAACCTGATCTTCGCCGCTCGGGGCTACGCCTTCACCAAGCCTGCCTGGCAGCAGGCCTTCAGCGGCCGCTTCCCGCCCACCGCACTGCCCTACGAGCACGCCTGGCTCAACGACAAGGAGCGGCTGGCGGTCGAAGCGCTGAAGGGGCTGTGATCGACTCGATGTTCACGTGCGGACCAGGCCAGCAAGTATGAACCCTGCGGCGCAGGGTGGGGAGCTACCGGCGGCCAGGCCCCGTTAGGCTCCCTCACCACCTCAGGGAGTACACATGGGTCTCTTTTCCCGGTTCTTCGGCAGCTTCGAGCCCCAGAACATCGACGTCCCCGGTCTGGGAACGCTCACCTCCACCAAGCACGGTGTCTGGGAGGGCCACATCACTCTTCCAGGACACGACGCACCGATCCCGCTCACCATCGGCGGCGCACCACAGCCCCCCACCGAAGCCATGCGCGCGTTCCTCGACGCCATCCAGGAGCGCTTCGAGGCCGTGGAGGCCGAACTCGCCCGCACGCTCTTCGTAGACATCGACCCCATGGACGACGGCTCGACCCCCGAGCAGGTCTTCGCCCAGATGACCCTGCTCGGGGTCCACATCCCCGCCGACGTCAGCCGCGACGTGGACTGGGAGCTCGGCTACACCCACGCGCAGGACGACGGGGGACACCTGTTCACGGTGCACATGCGCGCCTGGAAGCACCAGGGCTTCGCCATGGATGGCTGAACGACAGTCGGGCCGCCGCCCCCGCCGAGTGGGGCGACGAAGCGCATGCTATCGTCCCCGGTGGAGGTGACGATGACCCGCTCGCTGGTGGTGTTGGTCATGCTGGGTGTGGGCTGCCGCGGCGAGGAGGAAGCCGCGGGCCGACCCTGCGCCTGGATCGAGGTTCACAGCGAAGCGGAGCTCCAGGCCGCGGCGGAGTGCGAGGCCATCCAGGGCTACCTGTACATCGAAGACCAGGGCTGGCTCGAGGTCCTGGAGCTGCCGCTGCTGGCGCGGGTGACGGGGGACCTGGTCCTCGCTGGGCTCGACTCCCTCGAGCGGGTGGAGCTGCCCGCGCTCGAGCAGGCCGGCGCCCTGGTCATCGAGTCGAGCCCGGCCCTGACCAGCCTCGATGGGCTGGGCTCCCCGAGCCTGGACGCCCTCGAGATCCGGTCCAACGACGCCCTCACCAGCCTGCAGGGCCTGGAGCAGGTCGAGGTGAACGACCACCTCCTGGTCAAGGACAACGGCTCGCTCGCCACCCTCGAAGGGCTCACCGCGCACCAGCGGCTGGGCACCGTCGAGATCCGCTCCAACCCGGCCCTCTTCAACCTCGAGGGCCTGGAGGGCTTCAGGGTCCAGACCGCGCTCACCGTCCGCAACAACGACGCCCTGACCAGCCTGGAGGGCATCGGCGCGAACAACGTCCTGGAGTACCTGTCGGTCATGTCCAACGACGCCCTCGAGGACCTCCGCGGCCTCGAGGAGGTCAAGGTACGCGACGGGATCACCATCCAGGACAACGCCAGCCTGACCAGCCTCGAGGGGCTGGGCGCCTCCGACCTGGTGCGCATGCTCACCATCGAGGGCAACGACGCCCTCGAGGACCTCCAGGGCCTCGAGGAGGTCCTGCCGTCCCAGAGCATCACCATCGAGGGCAACACCGCCCTGACCAGCCTCGAGGGCCTGGGGACAACCCGGCCTGTGCAGCGCCTCGACATCCACGCCAACCCCGCCCTCGTCAGCCTCCACGGCCTGGAGGACGTCGAGATCACCAGCACCCTCTCTCTGGACGGCAACGGCGGCTTGGCCTCCCTCGAGGGGCTGGCCGCCGGTTCGAGCTTCGGCTTGCTGCACATCCAGTCGAGCGACGCCCTGGTCAGCCTCGCGGGCCTCGAGGACCTCACGCTCACCGGGAGCCTCCAGCTCCAGGACAACCCGGTCCTGGCGAGCATGGCCGAGCTCGGCTCCCTCAACGGCACCAGCGCAGAGGACTCGGAGATGTGGAGCTCCGAAGGCTCGATGTCGGTCCAG
>CAZHIK010000884.1:0-4184 GCA_964532635.1 uncultured Enterobacterales bacterium | reverse complement strand
GATCCCTGCCGGCGTCCACACCCGGAGGGGGCGGGGGCTCCGGGGGGTGACCGCCACCACCGTGGCCCTGGAACGCGCCGGCCTGCGGGGCGCTCTGGGGCGCGGGGGGGGCCATCGAAGCGGACAGGGCGAAGGACATGGACTTGGCAGCGCGTGGGGCGGGCCTGCGCTTGCTCTTCTTGGCTCGGCGCATGGGTGGACGGCGCACCTCCTCTTCGCACTCCGGCTCCTCGCAGGCCGCCATCGGCGTGTCCTCGCGCAGCGCGGCCATCTCCTTGGGCTGGGGAGGGCCACCCATCATCACGACGCCGTCACCCAAGGGGGGGCCACCGCTGGCCATTCCGCCGTATGCGCCGGTACCGATGCGCTGGGCCGCGCGGCGGTAGTCGTCGTACAGAGCGTCCGCACCGTCGGGGGCCGGGCGCCAGCCGGTGCTGGGGGGCGCAGGCTGGGCGCGTCCGATGCGCAGGGCGTGCAGCTCGGGCAGGTCGGCCCAGCGCAGGGCGTCGGCGGTGGACAGCACCAAGCGGACCCCGGACCAGTCCTCCCCGGTGAGCTGACAGACCTGGGCGCGCATGGCCAGGCGGACCCGGCCGGAGGCGGGCTCGAGGTGCAGGGTGTAGGACGGCGCCCAGCGGGCGGCGGGGACCAGGTAGCTCAGCACCAGCCGGATGCGTGGGGGCTGGGGTGCCTGGCGGGGGGCTTGGAGGGTGACGCGGGCTTGCTTGCGCAGCTCGTGGGGCTTCAGCTGGCGGTGCTGCTGCTCGGACTCGCGGCGGGCCTGGAGCTGCGCCAGAGCCTCGCGGGCCTGGCGGTGGCGCTCGCGGGCGGGGCCCAGCTTGTCGAGCAGCTTCTCCTGCTCGGTGCGACGGAAGGCCAGCAGCTCGAGCCGGGCGGCCACGGGCACGCTGGGCGGGGGCTCGCCTTCGGCGCCCTCGGGGCGGCTGGGGCTGTCGAGCCCGCCCAGGGCCAGCAGCTCGGCCTCGAGGCGGCGCAGGTCTCGCCGGCGCCGACGCACGCTGCGCTTGGCGTCGAGCAGGTCGTCGTCGGTGGCTGGGGGCAGGGAGGTGTCGGGGGGAGGGGGCTCGAGGGCGACCTGCACATCCACAGCTGTGGGGCAGGCCTCCGAGGCGCCCCCCTCCAGGGCCTCCACCGACAGCTGCAGGGTGTCGTCCCGCAGCTGCAGGGGCAGGTCGCACACCTGGACTGTGGCGGGAAAGGCATCGGGAAGGTCGATCTCCACCACGCGCCGGATCTCTGCGCCGATGCGGTGGACGGTGACCTGCTCGATGGTGCTGCGTACGGTCGTGGGTGCCAGGCTCATGTGCACCTCCCACACCTGGCGTAGCGCACCGTGACCCTGCGATCGAGGCCCGATTCCCCCTTGCGACCGGTGGCCGCGCGTTCTAACTTGCGCACCCGCCCAGCGCGCAGGAGCGAGCGTGCCCACCCTGCTCGAAGAAGGCCTGCTGATCTCGGACCGCTACCGCATCCACGAGCTCGTGGGCAGCGGCGGTAGCGGCTGGGTGTATCGCGCCACCCAGGAACCCATCGGGCGGCCGGTAGCGGTCAAGGTGCTGCGCACGGACCTGCCCGAAGAAGACCAGATCCACTTCGAGGCTCGCTTCCTGCGCGAGGCGTCGCTGGCGGGCTCGCTGCAGCATCCGCACATCGTCACCATCCACGACTACGGCCGCGCCCCCGAGGGCTTCTGCTTCCTCGTGATGGAGTACCTCGAGGGCTACACCCTGCGCGAGGTACTGCGGCGTCACCATGTCCCCACCAAGCGGATCATGCGCATCTTCGACGGTGTGGCCCAGGGCCTGCGCCATGCCCACGGCCGGGGTCTGGTGCACCGGGACGTCAAGCCCAGCAACGTGTTCCTGGTGCGGGGCGACGGCGAGGAGTGGCGGCCCAAGCTGATGGACTTCGGCCTGGTGCGCGAAGTCCACAGCGAGGTCACGGTCACCGAGGTGGGCACCTTCCTGGGCACCCCGCAGTACATCTCACCCGAGCAGGCCCAGGGCCAACCTGCCGACGCTCGGTCCGATGTCTACTCCGTGGGTGTGGTGCTGTACCGCGCCCTGTGCGGCAAGCTGCCCTACGCTGCCACCAACCCAGCGGCGCTGGCCTACATGCACGTCCACCAGCCCTACCCCTCGATGGAGGAGCGGGCTCCGGATGTCGATGTGCCGCAGCGTCTCGAGAACATCTGCCGGCGCTGCATGGAGAAGGATCCCAGGGATCGGTATCCCGACGCCGGTGAGCTGCTCGAGGACCTGCGCACGGTGTCCCGCTTCGTGCTGGGGCCCGATGTGCTCCCGCCGCCAGATCGTAGCGCGTCGCGGGTGGCGGCCGTGGCCCTGAAGGAACCGGAGTCTGCACTGCCCCTCGAGGACGAACTCGCGCCCCGCATCGACACCGAAGAGACCGACATCGGCCTGGGAGACGCCGTCACCGACGCCATGGACACCCCGCCCCCGCTGCCCCCTGGGCGGGGTTCGGCAGCCATCCGTCAGACCCTGGTGCCTCCTGAGCCGGAGCCCCCTGTAGCTCCCCCCGAGCCGGCCGCCCCCGCGCCTCGCGAGCGCCGCCGCACCTGGCTGCTCCCCACCCTGGCCCTCGTGGTCATGGGGGCTGTGCTGCTGTGCGCGGGTATCGGAGCCGGGCTGCCCATCCTGCTGGGGAGCAGCATTTTGGATCTGGCCGACCTGGCTTGGTTGTCCGGGGATGCCGAAGCTCCGGTGGTGGATGTGGAGATCCCGGTCATCCAGGAGCCGCAGGAGGAGCCCTCGATACCCGAAGGGCCCGCTGTGGTCGTAGCCGAGCCGGCGAGTGACGTCACCTCGGAACCCGAGCCCATCGGCGACGCGCAGAATCTGCCGGTTGAGCCACTGGACGAGCTGGCGCCACCACCTCCTCCCGCCACGGCCTCGAGCGACCGCGAGCAGGCCCTCGACGAGGTACGCGAAGCCCTGGACACCCCGGCCGTGGCCGCGGTGGAGCCAGAAGTGGTGGAGCAGCTCGAGCCATCCCGCGTCGAGTCACGGCCCGCCTCCTCCGGCGGCGGCCTGGGCCTGTCCATCACCGGGGCCGACGGCCAGCAGGTCGTGGCCGAAGCCCCGGAACCCGAGGTACCGGAGCCCGTGTCATCATCTCCTGGGCTGGTGGTGGAGCCGTCGAGCGGTGGCTCTGCGGCCTCGCCCCCGCCGCAGCAGGGCGACATCACCGTCGATGAGGTCAGCTTCACGGCCGCCGAGGCCCAGCGCACCCTCGAGTGGGTCAACAGCGCCAGCGAGCGTGAGCTCAAGGGGGCGGGGCTGTACAGCCTGGGGGTCACCAACATCCTCGAGCAGCGACCCTACAGCCACATCGAGGTCTTCGCCGCCACCCACTACGTGGGCACCAAGAGCGTCCAGGCCGCGAAGTACGCGGCCCATCGTTAGTCTCGACGCTCCGACAGCAGCACCAGCACCGAGGCGGCGATCAGGGCGTAGCCCACGCCGGTGGGCACACCGAGGGGTTCGGACCACAGCCACAGGGCCACCAGCCCCCCCAGCAGAGGCTCCACCAGGGTGGCGGTGCTGACCTTGGCCACGTCGATGTGTCGAAGGGCGTGGTTCATGGCGCTGTGGCCCAGCAGGGTGGGTACCGCCGCCATCAGGGCGAAGCACAGCCAGCTGATGGCGTTGTAGTCCACGACGGGTAGGCCCAGGGCGGGCAGGGCCAGGAAGCAGGGCACCGCCGCCACGCCATAGACCACCGTGACGTACAGGGTGTTGGACAGACCCTTGCGCAGGTGGCGGCCCAGCAGGAAGTAGGCGCTGAACAGCAGGGCCGAGAGCAGGGCCACCCCATCCCCCACCAGGTGCTCGCGGCTCACCGCGAGGTCTCCGGCCACCATCACGCTCACCCCGGCGATGCCCAGCGCCATGGACAGCAGCAGGCGCTTGCCCACGCGCTCGCCGAAGAACAGCCAGCCCCCGATGGCGGTGAAGAGGGGGTTGATGGCGAAGAACAGCATGGCGTTGGCCACCGTGGTGCGCTGCACGGCGGCGATCCAGGCCACGAAGTGGGCGGCCAGCGCCAGCCCGACCACCAGCAGCAGCACCGCCTCCCGGCGGCCCAGGCCGCCCAGCTGCCCTCGCTGACGCCAGGCGAAGGGCAGCAGCACTGCGGTGGCC
>CAZHIK010000883.1:0-4190 GCA_964532635.1 uncultured Enterobacterales bacterium | reverse complement strand
CCCTTGTCCCCCCACCCCCCACTGCGGTACTCCTGATCCGTCGCAGCAAGGGAGAGGAAGAGCGTGCCCCACGAGAGTCTGGTCACCTGGCGTCTGGCGGGAGCGTTTCCGTACCCCATCGCGCTCGCGTTCCAGAACTACGTCAGCGCGCAGCAGACGCGGACCGGGCCCGAGAGGGCGCTGGTGCGGCTGCTGACCTGCAGCGAGGCCTTGCTGCAGCTGGTGGGCAGCGTCGTGCTGGTCGAGGCCGCCGAGGCCGCCGCCGACCAGCCCGTATTGACGAAGAAGCTCCAGCGCATCCGCCTCGAGCGGGCCGGCCTGGGGGCCTGGCTGACCGTCATCGAGCGCCTCGGCGGGCGTGTGCCTAGCCCCTTCCTGTCCGAGCTGGCCGAGCTACGCGCCGACGCCGATGCCTGGTCCGAGTTCCTCGCCGCGCTGCGCATCACCGCCGACGAGCGCAACGGCGTCTCCCATCCCTTCGCCCTGCCCGCCGGCCAGGACGCGCGGGAGCGGCTGGTGGAGCTCGAGGCCGCCTTCAAGACCGTCGCGAGGCACCTGGACTGGCTGTGCCGCTACTCCCTGGTGGGGGTCACCGAGTCATACGCCAAGAACCAGAGCGTGGTCAGCCTGAGCCTGCGCTTCCTGACCGGGTCCACCGGATCCATGGACCTCGCTCAGCTCGAGGCCGGGCAGCGGGGCTTGCGGGAGGGGGATGTCCTGCTGCTGGCCTCCGCGGGCGACCGGGCGCTGATCCTCACCCCCTTCTACGGGCTGACCAGCGACGAGAACCTGCGCTTGGCGCTGCAGGCCTGGCTGCGGCAGCCCGAGCGCGGACAGCCCATGGTGGCCTACGCCTGCGGCCACCCCGAGCGCAAGATCGAGCCCTGGACCCTGGTCTCTCGTGAGCCGGGCCTGATCGACGAAGGCCTGTCGGGATTCCTGCTGCGCCAGGGCAAGGCGGCTGACCGCCGGGTGTTGCGCCTCGACCTGGGCTTGAGCCCCGACGAGCTACAGCGGCTGCAGCGCCGAGTGCCCGACACCGGCACCCTGGCCGGGCTGGACCTGACCGACCTCGAGTTCTTCCAGGAGGGCGGCATGGCCCACCTGTTCCTGGGTCGATCCGTCAGCACCGGCCGGCGCCTGATCCTCAAGGTCGAAAAGCACCACCAGGCCGGTCACCGCGCCCACGCCCGCTTCGAGCGCGAGGCGGCGCTGCTGGGGCGGCTGGACCACCCCAACATCATCAAGGTCCGCCACCTCGACCGCACCCAGGACGGCCGGCGGGCCATGGTGGAGGACTACTTCGAGGCTCCCTCGCTGCAGGAGGCGCTGGACGGTGATGGCGCCTTCGACCTCGACACCGTGGACCTCATCGCAGACGAGCTGCTCTCCGGGGTGGAGTACCTGCACAGCCAGCAGGTCATCCACCGGGACATCAAGCCGTCGAACATCCTGTTCCGACGTGAGGGGGCGCCCCGGGTCAAGATCATCGACCTGGGCGTGGCGAAGGACCAGGCCGACCGCGGCATACGCACCACCACCCGGATGCTGGGCACCCAGCTGTACATGAGCCCCGAGCAGCGCATCAACGGTGAGATCACCCCGGCCACCGACGTCTACGGCATCGGCCTCACCCTGTTCACCTTGCTGCACGGTGGGCCGTCCAAGCCCGACGAGCACAACCGCCACGCCCTGCGATCCGACCGGGTCCCCCCCGCCGTGGCGGATGTGCTCCGCCGCTGCTGTGAGCCCAGTGCTTCCGAGCGCTACCCCGACGTCGCCGCGCTGCGCCAGGCCCTCGACGCTGCGTGGAGGGGCGAGCGCCCCGAGCCCGCGGCCGCCAAAAGACCGGCCCCTGCGGTGGACCGTGCAGCCCTGGCCGAGGTGTTCCGCACCCAGGCGACCGAGCGCCAGCGCAAGCTGTTCATCGACATCGACGGCCACCTGCAGGCCGCCATCGGTGAGATCACGCGGCAGCTCGACGGCTTGGTGGAGCATGTGAACAAGCGCCACGAGGCCCTCGGCCTATGGCCCAACTACCGCGGCTACGCCGTCGACTGCGAGCGGGCCTGCGGCGTCGCCACCGAGCGCGTCGAGTCCGTGGTGCGTGGCATGGAGGCCCAGGTGTACGCCTGCCTCGAAGAGTTCCAGGACGACCTGTCCGAGCTGCGCGACCGGGCCCTCGAGCAGCTGGAGCTGCACACCGGGTCCGAGCGGGGCGACCGTGAGCGAGTGGTCCAGCAGCTGCGCGCCATCCACTCCGGCCCGGGCCTACGCGGCAGCGGCGAGCACGACTGGGAGTCCGAAGGCGCCGAGGCCCGCCGGGCCGTGGGCATGGGCGCCGGCGTTGCTGGCGTGGGGATGATCCTCGGCCCGCTGGGCTTCGCGCTGGGGACAGCTGCGGGATCCTTGCTGAGCGGGACGGTGCAGTTCGTTCAGAGGCGAGCGCGGGCCAAGGCGGTGCGGGACAAGGTCGTGAAGCTGGTGGCCGAGGCCCACCCCAAGCAGGTCCAGGACATGCGGCTGTGGGTGGTCCAGGTCCAGAACCAGGTGACCATGAAGGTGGAGGCTTTGGTCGGTGCCTATGGGCGGGTGATTGGGGGTGGGGGGTAGGCCCGCCTCGTCACTGCCCAGGGAGGGTGACGGACGCAGGCCGTGCCTCCAAGCGCAGGGGCGACCGGCGAGTGTGGGGCGGGCGCAGGGGAATGGGGCTGCGGAGCCCAGCGGACAGAGGAGCCATAGCGGGGTCGATGTCCGCGACGTCGATGTTCAACCGGAACCCGAACCCGCAGGACGGCCTGTCCCAGGCCGGGCAGATCTCGGTGGAGGGCACCTCGGACCAGTCCTCGTGGGGAGAGAGGCACGCCTCGCCCTGCACCAGCAGGTCCGAGTCGTTGCCGGACCAGCTGTTGACGCCCAGCTGCGCCCAGGCATCGTCCAGGAACAGCCCGGCCCCCTGGTTGTCCGACAGCGTGCTGTTCGCGATGAGCAGGCCTGTGTTCGTGGTGTCGTCCCAGGCGTACACTCCCGTGGCGTACACCCCATCCCCGCAGCGGGTGGTCGTGCCATGGGGTAGACCGATGCCTCCCGAGACGGTGGAGCCCTCCAGCCGGTAGCTGCTCTCGCCCTGCAGCCAGACCCCTGCCACCAGGTTGTCGTTGATGATGCTGTCCGCGATGAGCAGAGAGGAAGGATCCGCGCCCCAGGTATTGGCGGCGAAGACGCCCACGCCGCCTCCGATG
The DNA here is from genome assembly GCA_964532635.1 of uncultured Enterobacterales bacterium. GTDB lineage: Bacteria > Myxococcota_A > UBA796 > UBA796 > JAFGLY01 > CALDOK01. The sequence continues at coordinate 948 of CAZHIK010000883.1, read as the reverse complement.
TCAGCGCCTTCCCGGGTCCCCGAGACGGTGGTGGAGTGGAGCTCCAGGGCGCCATCGTCGATCACCACCGCCCCCGCGAACCTGTTGTTCCGCAGGTCGCAGTCGGTGCAGGCCAGTGAAGCTCCTCCGAGCCACGAGGCCGCACCCGGCCCCTCGTTGTCCCGGATGACCGTCCCGGCGGCCGACACGGCCGCGCCTGCCTGGGCGATGAGCCCGACCGCGGTCGCGCTCTGGTATCCGTACCCGGGGAGAGTGCCGCTGATGGACGAGTTGCGCAGCGTGGCAACGGAGCCCACACCGTCGACCATGATCCCTCCCAACGAGTTGCCCGCCAGCTCACAGCCCTCGAGCCTCAGCGCCACTCGGTCTTGGGCCAGGATTCCGAATCCTCCATCCCCGCTCCAGTCGGGAAGCGTGTCACGGATCACCGTGTCCACCAGCACCACCTCCGCGCCCGGCCGGCTGAGCAGAATGCCGGCGTAGCAGTTGCCTTCCAGCTCGCAGCCGTTGGCGATGAGCAGAGCGCCCGTGTGCACGTTCATGCCGAGCCCGAACCTTCGCTCCCCCGTCGGAAGGGTGTCGCGGATCACCGTGTCCTCCAACGTGACCACAGTGCCGCTGTGAGCGACCGTGACACCCGCATTGGAGTTGCTCTCCAGCACGCAGCCGGTGGCCCACAACAACGCGCCATCCTGGACCCCGATGCCGGAAGCCCACTCGGGGACCCCAGGGGGTAGGGTGCCGCGGATCGTACTGTCCACGAGCGTCACCACCGTGCCAGGTTGCCCGGCCGCGAGCCCCGTCTGCGAGTTGTCCAGCAGGTCGCAGCGTTCGGCGTGGAGCGAAGCGCCCTCGTTGACCGCGATTCCGTATCCGAACTCCTCGCCCACCTTGGGCAGGGTACCCACGACGGTGGTGTCCACCAGCGTGACAGGGGGGACCGGCGTC
>CAZHIK010000882.1:2824-4191 GCA_964532635.1 uncultured Enterobacterales bacterium | reverse complement strand
CGTCGGTGTAGTAGGCGCCGTGCTGCCACCAGAAGGCCGAGCTGGGCGGATCGAAGCTGTAGGCGTCGTCGACGTGGCCGAAGATGCGCAGGGCCTCGCCGGTGGCAGCGTCCACCTCCACCACGGTGTCGTGGGAGTAGAACGACCACAGGAAGCTGTCGCGCTCCTCGCTGTAGCGGATGGTGTTGGAGCCGCAGTAGCCCTTGCCGCCGTAGCCCCCCAGCAAGGCTCGGCCCGTGGCGATGGTCTCCTGACGACCGTCGGGGTGGAGCCTCTCCAGGGACTCGTTGCTGTCCTCCATGGCAGCCCACACGATGGAGCCGTCGGGTAGCTCGGCGAAGGGATGGTGCAGGCCTGCGGTGTCGTGGGTCTGTACCACCGTGCCGTCGATCTTCATGCGCTGCACGCTCGAGCGGGCGCCACCGTCGAACAGGGCCCAGAAGCTGCCGTGATCGACGAGGATGTCGGTGCCGTCCCAGGACGGCTGGGGCTGCAGGGTGGAGCGCAGGGTGGGGGTCTCGGCGGCCCAGACCACGCGGCCACCACGGTCCAGGATCACGGTCCAGTCGACCACCCCCGCGAGCAACCAGGGGCGGTCGGGATCGTAGCGCTCGGCGTCGGCGGTGAGCACCGTGGCCTCGGGGATGCTGTTGGGCAGCTTGTCGGTGGAGATCGCGACCCCGTCGCTGGTGGCGGTGCCCTCGTCGCCGGTCTGCACCAGGCGCAGGCTCACGTCGCTGCCGTAGGGGATGCCCAGCAGGAGCTGCTCCTGGGAGCCGGCGCCCAGGCTCCGCTCCGGGCTGCTCATCCAGCTGCCGCCGTCGGCGCTGTACTCGATCCAGCCTTTGGCGTCGGCCAGCTGCTGCCAGCTCACCACCACGATGGAGCCCTGGGTGTCGTGGATGGTGGCGCTGATGTCGCTCACCCGATCGCCGAGGTCGCCAGGATCGACCTCGACGGTCTTGTCGCAGCCGACCGGCCAGGCGATCATCACGGCCAACAGGAGGGAGGCTCGGCGGGAAGAGCTTGGGTTCATGGGACCTCCAGGGTGTCACAGGGATCGTCGCTCGGCCTTGACTGACGCTGCTGGAACGGAGGAGGGCGACTCACCGGGGCGTGCTTCCAGAGCCGGCGACACGAGATGACATCCCCACCGCCCCAGGCTTCGGACCGCCCCCGTTCCTGAGGTGGTCGATGCGATCGACCCAGGAGGTGGTCATGGTCGCTGTTCTGCTCGGTATCGCGGCGTTGCTGCTCTACTCCCTGACCCCAGACGAGCCCAACCGCGAGCCAGTGCGCAAGCGGCGGAGGGAGGACCGGTGATCCCGTTGCTTCTCATCACCAGCGTCGGCGCCACGGAGCTCCCC
>CAZHIK010000882.1:0-2814 GCA_964532635.1 uncultured Enterobacterales bacterium | reverse complement strand
GTCACGGTCCTGGACGCCCCCCACCACCTCCAGGGCCCCGGCTTCGGGATGCAGGCTTCCTTGGAGCTGGCCTACTCCACCCACCGGCTGAGCCTGCTGGGCACCGACGCCGCGCTGCGCTGGGCTCTGCCCGAGCGCCCGCTGGTGCGTGACGCCCTGGGGCTCACGGTGGCTACGGGCCTGGCCCAGCTGGGCATCACCACCTGGATGCACGAGGAATGGCACCGGGCGCCCATGAGCCAGTACGGCATCGCCAACCAGAACACCTACCACGACCCCTCGGCCTGGGAGCAGGCGGCGGCGGGCGTGCACCTGGTGGCCGACGAAGACCTGGTGTGGTTGAAGAGCGAGCACCCCGCCGACCTGGTCCGCGCCCACACCGCGGGCATGGAGGGTGAGCACGAGCTGGTGCGCTTCGCCGGTGAGCGGCTCATCCGCGAGGCGGACCGTCCCATGCTGGGCCCCCTGCGCACCGCGGGCAGCTGGATGACGCCGTCCCTGATCACCGCCGAGCTGTCCAACCTCACCTACCTGCAGTACTGTGGTCCGCCCTCGGACGAGCCCCCCAGCGATGAGTACGAGGCCCGGGAGGCGTACCGGGACTTCACCGGCTGGGACGGCGACGCCTGGGCCTACGATCTGGTGCTGCCGGACGAGACCTACGAGGCCCGTGGCACCCACCCCGCCGGCAACGGCATCGACCGCTACCGGGTGTGGAGCGACCTGCCCGAGGAGAGCCGGCAGGTGCTCACCCGCTACACCCGGCTGTACTGGCTCAACCTGGTCAACCCCGACCTGCTCGGCATCAACGCCTTCGCGGTCGGGCCCTACCACGCGAACGGAGCCCTGGACGTGATGTGGACGGCCTGGGGCTACCGGGTGGGCACCCGGGGTCGCTTGCTGACGGGCCCGGTGCTGTGGACGACGGAGCTGGGTGTGGGCGTCAACCGCGAGCTGGCCATGCCGTATGTCTCGGTGGGTGCCCATGGCCTGCCCGTGGCCGAGCGCATCGGCCTCGATCTCGAGCTGTCCGGCTGGATGCAGCCGGAGCAGCTGCGCTGGGACGACACCGGCATGGCCCCGGGCGGCAGCGTGGAGCTGGGCCTGCGCTACGCCCTGCGCCCTTGGTTGGCGCTGCGCCTCGAGGGCACGGCCAAGACCCAGGGGCAGATGTTGGCGGAGGTCGATCTCGGCCCGGGCGTCGCGGGGCGACTGGGGGTGGACTTCAGCTTGTGAGGCCAGGGAGGCGGGCTACAGTCTTCACTCATGCTCGCCTCTTTCCTGGACTACCTGACCGCCGTCGCCGATGCGGCCCGCACGGTGCTGACCGCCCCCGGAGCGCAGCGCTGGCGGCGACTGCGCTTCCTGCTGCTCTTTGTGCTGGTCTTTCCCTCTCTGTTCCTGGTCGGGCAGCTGAGCATGGCGCTGGACCACCTGCTCTTCCCCGGCTTCCGGAAGGTGGAGATCCGTCGGCCTGTCTTCATCGTGGGCCAGCCCCGCACCGGCACCACCTACCTGTACCGCACCCTGGCGAAAGACCAGGGCAGCTTCACCTGCTTCCGCTTCATCGACTTCCTCTTCCCCTCTGTGCTCCAGAAGCGCCTCGCGGCCATCGTAGCCGCCATGGACCGCGCCCTCGGCGCCCCGGGCTTGCGGCTGCTTCAGCACATCGACGCCGCCTTTCTCCCGGACTTCGCCCAGATCCACCGGGTGGGGATCCTCGAGCCCGAGGAAGACGAGTACCTGCTGTACCACTTCATGTGCTCGGGCACCCTGTGGCTGCTCTTCCCTTCGGTGGCTCGCTTCCGCCGGCTGCTGTTCCTGGACACCGAGGCCGAGCCAGCCGAGCAGCAGCGGGTCATGGCCCGCTACCGAGCCCTGGCCCAGCGCCACCTGTACCACTGCGGGCCGGAGACCACCCTGCTGTCCAAGAACCCGTGGTTCACGGGCAAGATCGCCAGCCTCGAGCGCGCCTTTTCCGACGCTCGCTTCGCCATGCTCGAGCGCTCTCCGATGCAGGCCATCCCCTCGGCCGCCAGCATGATGCACTTCACCTGGCACAACACCGGGGCCCTGCCTCTCGGGGTGCAGGACATGGAGCGGGTGCTGGCCATCTACGCCCGCTACGACGCCCACGCCCGGGAGCGCCTCGCTGCCCTGGGTTCCCGGGCCCACGTCGTGCGCTACCACGACTTCACAGCCGATCCCCAGGCGGCCATCGAGGGGCTCTGCGGTGCCCTGGACGTGTCGGTGTCCCCGGTGCTGGCCGCGGTGTTGGCCGAAGAGCGCAGCAAGCAGCGCACCCGGCGCTCGAAGCACCGCTACACCCTGGCGGACTTCGGGCTCACCGAGGAGCAGGTGCGGGCGCGGTTTCCGGAGGCGGTGGCGGAGACGGATCAGCGGGACTCGTAGACCTGCCGCCGGGGCAGCTCCAGCGCCGTGAGGAAGCCACCGGGCTTCCCCGCACCGGTGTCCACCAGGTAGGCGGAGCCACCGGCCCAGAACAGGTCCTGGTGGTCGTCCACGGTGTAGCGGGAGAGTTCCTGGGGCAGGGTGCGGGTGACCGTGTGGCCGCAGACCACCTTCTTGCCGACATACTCGGTGAAGAAGCGTTGATCGCGGTCCCAGATCAGCTTGCTGCGATCCTCGACCTGGCTGGGGTGCTGCCAGCGGCCGTCCACGAGGGGCAGGCCCGCGTGCACGTAGATGGCGTGGTCGTCCTCGTACCAGTGGGGCAGGCTGTTGAACCAGTGCACCACCCAGCAGGGGTAGAAGCCGCCGCTGTGCACCAGCTCCTCGCGGTCGTCGTCCACC
>CAZHIK010000881.1:0-4201 GCA_964532635.1 uncultured Enterobacterales bacterium | reverse complement strand
AGCTCACCGACGAAGCCGTCCTCGCGGCCAGCAGCGACGATGAGCTGACGTTCTGTACCAAGGCCGAGGTGCAGGCCCGCTACGGCTTCCCGGATCGCGCGCTGGCCACGTTGTCGGTGGGGGTCAAGCAGTTCCCGCGCAGCTACGCCATTGGGGCGCGGCGCGTGGAGATCATGCTCGAGCTGGGCAACAAGGAAGAAGCCACCATCCTCCTGGAGAAGCTGGTCCGATCCGCAGCCGGGAGCGCCCGTGCAGCGCTCGCCTCGCGCCTGCTCATCCTGGGAGGCCCCGACCTGATGTCTTCGGGAGGGGATGCCCCTGTCGAACTCGACGATGAGGAGCTCATCGACGACGGACCGGGTCCGGGCGACGACGATGATGAGCTCATCGACGATGACGAGGAGCTCATCGACGACGACGAGGAGTTCATCGACGACGACGAGGAGCTCATCGACGACGACGAAGAGCTCGTCACCGACGAAGACCTCGATGCGCCCCTCGATGGCGAGGAGCCCCAAGAGGGTACGCTGGCCCGTGCCGAAGCGCTGGCCAGCGCTGGCCAGCTCGAGGAGGCCATCTCGGCGTTTCAGGAAGCCTTCAGAGAGGATCCGCTCAACGACGAGATCCTGATGCGTATCGCCGAGCTGCGGCGCGAACTTCGCAGGCAGGCCGAGGCCGAGCAGGCACCCCCGGAAGAGCCGGACGAGGAACTCCTGGACGAGGATGATGACGACGGAGCTGGGGACGCCGACGTGCTCGATGACCTCGGCTTTGGAGCGGGGGACGCGTCATCCAGCAGCAGCACGGGTGGCCCGGCCATCGCCGGCCTGGGCAAGTCGGCATCGGGCAGCTCGGGTATGGGAGCCGGGCGCTGGAAGGAGCTGCTCGGCGGCGGCAAGAAGGACTCCGAGCCGAGCACAGACGACGCTGCCGATGAGCCGGACTACGTCGAGGTCGACTCCGAGGATGCCGCGACGGCCTGGGCCTTGGCTGCGGTTGGGCGCTACGCCCAAGCGCTGGATATGTCCCGCGGATTCACCGGCCTGGTTGGTCGTTGGCTCGAGGCTCGCTGCCTCGCTGCCATGGGCCAGCACAAGCAGGCCCTGTCCGTGGTGCGGGACGCCCTCGAGGAAGCCGACGAAGACGACGTGGTCTATCCCGAGGCGCTCCACCTCACAGCGGTGCTGCAGGTCCACCAGGGTCGGGCACGCGCCGCGCTGCGCGTCGCGCGTGAGCTCAAGGGTGACTTCCCCGACTTCCGGCCCGAAGAGATCAAGGCGCTGATCCGCGGGCTCGATATCCTGCGATAGCCCCTGTGGGGGAAGCTACTCGGTGCCGGGCTCGACCTCGGTCGGCTCGACGTCGTCGCTGGGCTGCTCTGGGGCGGCCTCGGCGTCCGGGGCGTCGCTGGGATCGGCGGCCTCACCCAGGTCCATGGGCTCGGCCTCTTCGATGAGCACCTCTTCGACCTGCGGCTCGGGCTCTTCGACGGGGAAGAGCTCCTCGGCTGGCAGCTCGACCGGCGCCGCGGACTGCCTGTCTTCGGGCACCGTGTACATCTCGCCTTCCTCTTGCTGGAGGCGGCGGATCTCGTTCTCGACGTCGGAGCCGGCCCGCAGGGAGGCGTTCGAGTAGATGGCCAGGGTGACGCTGGTCGCCATGAACAACACGGCCACGATGGTGGTGGCCTGGGACAGGAAGCTGCCCGCTCCCCGGGGGCCGAAGATGGTGGACGAGCCACCACCGCCACCGAACGCCGCGCCCACGTCGGCGCCCTTGCCTGGCTGGAGGAGGATGACCAGCATCAGGACGAAACACAGGATGATGTGCAGCAGCGTAACGAAGAGCAGCATGGCGGCTCCTGGCAGGGGAGGGGACGGTGCCTGCTAACCCGCTGCTTCGATGATGCGAGCGAAGGAGTCGGCCTTCAGGGCCGCACCGCCCACCAGCGCACCGTCGATGTCGGGCTGGGAGAGCAGCAGAGCGGCGTTGGCGGGCTTGACCGAGCCTCCGTAGAGGATGCGCAGGCCGGAGACGACACCGACCGGGTAGCGGCCGCTCAGCCAGCCTCGGATGGCCTTGTGCATTGCTTGCGCCTGGTCGGCGCTGGCGGTCTTGCCGGTACCGATAGCCCACACGGGCTCGTAGGCCAGGACGCAGCGCTGCAGGTCGTCCTCGTGGATGCCGGCGAGGCCACCCTCGAGCTGGGCCTCGACCACGGCCACCTCGGCTCCAGCCTCGCGCTGGGCGAGGGTCTCACCGACGCAGATGATAGGCGAGAGGCCAACACGGATGGCCGCGTGGACCTTCTTGTTGACGGTCTGCTCGGTCTCACCGAAGTACTGGCGGCGCTCGGAGTGGCCGATGATGACCTGGGTGCAGCCAGCTGCGGCGATCATCTCGGCGGACAGCTCGCCGGTGAAGGCGCCCTTGGGCTCCCAGTGCAGGTTCTGGGCGGCCACGTCGATTCCGGTGTGGCGCAGCGCCGCCACCACCTCGGGGATGCCGAGATAGGGAGGTGCCACGGTGACGTCGGCGACCATCACGTCCATGACGGCAGCCTTGATGGCCAGGGCCAGAGGTCCGGCTTCGCCGGGACCCATGTGCATCTTCCAGTTGCCGGCGATGAGCTTGCGACGAGACATCAGGAGCTCCTGAGGCGCAGGGTGCGCAGACCGGGCAGTTCCTTGCCCTCGACGAATTCGAGGGACGCACCGCCGCCCGTGGAGATGTGATCGAAGCGCTCGGCCATGCCTGAGCGCTTGACGGCCGCGGCGGAGTCACCGCCTCCGACCACCGTGTAGCCTTCGCAGCCCGCGACCGCCTCGGCGATGGCCATGGTGCCAGCGGAGAAGGCCTCGATCTCGAACATGCCCAGCGGGCCGTTCCAGAACACCGTACCCGCGCGACCGATCACGTCGGACCAGCGCGCGACGGTCTCGGGACCGATGTCGAAGCCCCCGAGGCCGTCGGGGATGTCCTTGACGATCTGGGTCTCATCGGCGTCGGGAGCCGAGGCCACCACGTGGTCTACCGGGAGGTAGACCGTGACCCCCCGCTCGGCGCAGCGCTCGAGCAGGCGCTTGGCGAGCAGGGTCTTCTCGGACTCCACCAAGGAGGAGCCCACGGGGCGTCCCTGGGCAGCCAGGAAGGTATAGGCCATGGCGCCGCCCACGAGGATGCCATCGCAGCGACGGGCGAGGCTCTCGATCACCCCGATCTTGTCGCTGACCTTGGCACCGCCGAGGATGGCGATGAAGGGCCGCTGTGGGCCCTCCAGCAGCTTGTCGAGGGCCTTGACCTCGCTCTCGACGAGCAGCCCGGCAGCGATCTGCTCGGACTGCTCGGCGGCACCCACCACCGAAGCGTGGGCCCGGTGCATCGTGCCAAAGGCATCGTTGACGTAGGCCCTGCCCAACCTGGCGAGTTGCTGGGAGAAGTCCTGATCGTTGGACTTCTCACCTGGATCGTAGCGCAGGTTCTCGACCACCATGATGCCGCCCGGTTGGACCTCGTCCAGCAGGCTGGCTACCTCGTCCCCGACGGTGTCGTGGGCGAAGATGATCTCGGCATCGACGAGCTCGGCGAGCTTGGCGGCTACCGGTTCGAGGGAGTACGCGGCGACGCGCTTGCCCTTGGGGCGCCCGAGGTGGCTGCAGAGCACCAGCTTGGCGCCCCGCTCCCGCAGGTGCTGGATGGTGGGCAGCGCAGCGCGGATGCGGGTGTCGTCGGACACCTCACCGTCCTCGAGGGGCGTGTTGAAGTCAACGCGCACCAGGACGGGAGTGCCCTGCTCGATCCGCAGCTCGTCCAGGGTAGGCAAGGGACGGATCATCAGCGGCGCTCCAGCCCCGAGACCAGACGGGCGAGGTCGACGAGGCGGCAGGCGTAGCCCCACTCGTTGTCGTACCAGGACATGATCTTGGCAGCGTGGGTGCCCATGACCTTGGTCCAGGACAGGTCGAAGATGGAGGAAGCGGGGTTGCCCACGAGGTCGCCCGAGACGACAGGCATGTCGGTCGCAGCCAGGATGCCCTTCAGGGGGCCGTTGGCGGCCTCGGTGATGGCGGCGTTGATGGCCTCGACACTGACGGGCTCCTTGGTCTGGACGAAGAGGTCCACCAGGGAGACGGTAGGGGTGGGGACGCGCATGGCCATGCCGTCCAGCTTGCCCGCGAGCTCCGGGAGCACCAGGGCGACG
>CAZHIK010000880.1:2022-4208 GCA_964532635.1 uncultured Enterobacterales bacterium | reverse complement strand
CTGCACCGTACCCCTGTGAGGGGGGCGGGCCCGAGGCCGCGCCCCCGAAGCGAGAACCGACGATGCGAACCTTGTTCATTCCCTCGAGCGTGATCCTGTTGGCCCTGGGCCTGGGTTCGGCGTGTGGTGACAAGAGCGATGATACCGCGCCGGACACGCCGGAGGCAGATACCGATACCGACACGGACGCCGACTCGGACACGGACGCCGACTCGGATGCCGATGCCGACTCGGACACTGACTCCGACACGGACATCGTCTTCCCGGAGATGGTGCTCATCGAAGCGGGCACCTTCACCATGGGCAGCCCCGAGGACGAGGTGGGCCGGGACGACGACGAGACCCAGCATGAGGTGACGCTGACGCGGAACTTCTGGATCGGGAAGTACGAGGTGACGCAGGCGGAGTTCGATGGGGTGATGGGGTACAACTGGAGTCACAACGACTCGAGCGGGGACTGTCCGGTCTAGGAGGTCAACTGGCACGAAGCGGTGGCCTTCGCGAACGCGTTGTCTACAGCTGCGGGACTGGCTGAGTGCTGCCTGTGCACCGGAGAAGGGATGCACAGCGAGTGCGACCTTGATCAAGCCTGGGACTCACCCTACGACTGCGAGGGCTACCGCCTGCCCACCGAGGCGGAGTGGGAGTACGCTGCACGTGCCGGGACGACCTCGGCCTTCTCGAATGGGGGCAACCTTTCCGATGGGCAAGAGGCCACCTGCGATGGGCCGATCGATTTGGACAATGGGGAGTTCCTGGATGACATCGCGGTGTACTGTGGGAACCACGATGACGAGAACACCTCCGATCCCGTCGGTGGAAAGCAGCCGAACGCCTGGGGACTGCACGACATGCATGGCAACGTGATGGAGTGGGTGGCAGATCGAGGCAACGAGGATGACTACAGCACCGATGAGGTGGATCCCTGGGTGGACGAAGAGGGCGAAAGGGCGGCGAGGCGTGGTGGCGCCGCAATAGACGCGGCGCTGTACCTCCGCTCAGGGGAACGGGGGTGGAGTTGGGCCACCGCCGGTGGCTACGACATAAGTTTCCGGGTCGCCCGCACGGAATGAGCGCGCCTGTTGTTGCTACAGCTGCAACACAGTGCGCGGCCCAGTCAGGATGCAGATAGGCGCAGGATTGTCCTCTGGTCCCGGATCCGTCACCGGTCGCAGGTAGCTGCCTGGCCCCTCGCACTCCACCCTCACCCGCAGGCGGCGCTCTCCATTCGATGAGTAGATCATCATCAACCTCGCGGTGGTGAAGCCGCCACCGTCACTCCTATACCCATCCCAATTCGGATCCTCCCAGTCCGGATATCCTATTTGTAGTGCTGGATCGACTGGTTCGTTTTCTGGAAGCCTGACCTCCGGCACCAACGACAGCACCAAGTACTCTCCACTCTCCCCAAGCTCCAGCTCGAACTCTAAGTCCTCGCCCCGGGCTGCATCATCATCCGTGTGCTCGGTGTTCGTACAGCGCCACGCGATGGTAGCGTAGTCCCAGACCTCGATCAGATCACCGCGGGTCGCATCCGCGTCGTCCGGGTGCCGTAAGCCGGAGTTGGCGGTCAGGAGGAAGCGCACGTCCCGGCTCTCGGGACCACCTTGGACCAGCTTGATGCTCGCGGTCTGGTGCAGCAGCCACACCAGCCGCTGCAGCGCATACCAGGCCGGCCGGCGCCAAGCGTGGGTGCCCTGCAGGAAGCTGTCCGCGTCCGAGGCGGCCCAGTACCAGGGACTGGAGGACCAGTCTGCGTAGACGTCGTTGCGGAGCCCCGTGCTCCACAGCTTCTCGAAGGTCCCATCCAGCGGTTCGGGCTCGTGGAAGTCGGTGTACACGCAGGTTCGCGCTACGTCACCGCAGGCGTAGGCCAATAGCATCCGACGCACGAGCAGTGCGCCCTGATAGATCTCGTTGGTGTTCTCGAAGTTGACGTGGCCGCCCATCTCCCAGTGGCGGTCGCTCTGATCGAAGGTGTCCTCCCAGCAAGCGGGGAAGCCGATCCCCGCCAATGAGGGCTCCGGGCTGCAGTTGGCGATCTCGGACAGCGCGGTCCTCAGCTCGGTCAGGTCGTCCAGCGCCTCGTACTCGTCCTTGTAGTCACTGCCGCCCGTGGTGGTGTGGTGGAAGTACTGCAACCCGACATCGTGGAGCAGGTTTTCGAGCTGCGCGCCATGGCTGGT
>CAZHIK010000880.1:0-2012 GCA_964532635.1 uncultured Enterobacterales bacterium | reverse complement strand
AACAGAAAACTGACTCCCCGGCAGCGTCAGGTCCGCTCGGGAGCAGGTCCAGAAGCTGCGCCATCGAGAGATCTCGGCGGGAATGCCGCTGCCGACAGCAACCTGTACAAGGGGTAGGCTGTCGTCGGTCAGGTCGCGCTCGGGCTCGTGGGTGTAGTAGCCGCCTGCGTGTTTCTCGGATCCCACCAGCTCGAGCCGCAGGCTCAGCCTTCCCTGCATTCGTGCCTGAATGGGGCCCCCCAGCAGCGCCATGAAGCGCCCCAGCTCCATCGCGCCCACCGTGTGGGGCGACAGGCCTGTATCGGGCTCGTGCACCCCGATGGGGCCCAGCTTGTCGGTCGCGAACGGGTCGGGATTGCGCAGCGGCCCCTGCACGTGAGGCTTCGCCTCGAGTGGGCCCTCACCCCTTGTGAATGGGGGGCCTTGGTGGCGAAGTGAGCCAAAGTTGTTGGGAACCGAATCATCGCTCTCCAGCCGCGGACCGAAGAGCTCGGGGTAGGCCGCCTTTATGTTGAGACGCTCGCTCTTCAAGCCGAGCCTCTCCGACCCGGTCTCTGGTTCGTCAGAGTCATCCGAGTCGTCGGGTATGGTCGGGCTGCCAATGCCCCAATCCATGGTATTGAGAGACGTCCAGGTCCGGTCCACCTCGTGACTGTAGTCCAGTCCCACCAGCACCTCGGTGAAGGACGAAGGAGTCACGCCGGCGGGCCAGTCGTACCCGCCCAGGAGGCCGTCCAGTTGTTCGAGGAACGCGGCAATGGACTGGGCGAAGGCCGCCAGGCCCAAACACTTGCGACGCCCGCACTCCTGGTAGTAGGCACTGGGTGCCTCGATGGACGAGTAGTCGCTGTAGTCCAGGTCCACCGTGGGGTAGAAGTAGTTGGCGCGCTCCTGGTACGTTTCGGTCTCGTTCGAGCCGAGGCTGTACCTGGGGGCGCTCCAGCTCGCGTCGCTCCGATCCCAGTAGTACTCGTCCCAGGAGTTTTGGACACTGATGGCGGCTTGGTGAGCCGGCTTGCCTTCCTCCGCCTCCTCGACCCAGGCGTAGCTACCCAGGTCTCGGCCCGCGCCCTTGTCCCACAGCGAGACCGAGGTCTGCACGCCGTACCACCAGCAGCAGATCAGGTACCAGGTGAAGCGGGACAATGCCTCCCAGTCATTTTCGGCGAGCTCTTCCAGGATCTCGTCTGGTGGAGGGACGCTGTACGGCGTCTTCCAGCTGAGGCTCCGCCAGGTCAGATCAGCCTGCCCGACGTGCTTCAGGAAGCCGATGCCGGCTCTGGCGATGTCTGCCACCCGCTCGTGTACATGGCCGAACTGGGTGTAGGTCTCGGGAAACCGGGTGGTTGAGGCGGAAGTGTCGACGAACGCGATCATCGGCATCGACAAGCCGATCCTCGGGTGGGGTTCCACGACGGAATCCACCTCTCGAGTTTCCTCGAGCCAGGCTGCGAGCTGTGAGTCGGTGAAGCTCGTGCTGGGGTCCTTGACCTTGTAGGGATTGAACTCGATGCCCGCCTCGCGCAGCGCCAGCAGGAAGGCCAGGATGGCTTCCTCGTCGGGGAGCGCAGCCTTGAGCTGCGCTTCGAAGATCGGCACGTCTCCGATGCAGGCAGCGCGCTCGCTCTCGTTGCTCGCCTCCGTCCAACCCGTCTGCCACCGCCTTCGACCATCCGAGCCCTGCAGGTCCGCGAGCCCCACTCGGTCCCCACTGCCGTAGCGCCGAGTCTCGCTCCCCGAGCTGAGCACATCGCCGGCCTGACCGGAGATTCCTTTCTTTCCGGTGACCCGCCAGGTCCCAGCACCGACACCGAACCCACTGTTCACGCCACCCTTGGCGTCGCTGTCGCCCTTGCCTGCCATCGTCCACCTCCTGCGCGGGTCCTGTCGGGATCCCGGCGGGAGAGGCGGGCGACCGCCCGCCCTCCCAACCAGGAGTCACCGTCTAGTCGAAGTCGTCCCGGATCAGGTCCAGAACTTCAGGTGCACACAGAGCGAGAACTTGCCGGACT
>CAZHIK010000879.1:0-4210 GCA_964532635.1 uncultured Enterobacterales bacterium | reverse complement strand
GTGCCAGGAAGGCTGGCACGTCTGCAACGGCCACACCGAGGTGGCCGACAAAGCCGGCAGCTGCGACGACGCGGTGCCCTGGGGCACCCCCGACAAGTCCCTGCTCTTCGCCGTGGCACAGCACAGCGACAACAACTCGGTGTGCGACGACTCTTCGAGCAACGGCAACGACATCTTCGGCTGCGGCAACCTGGGCACCGACCTGGCTTCGGACAAGAACTGCGGCGTGCTCAACAAGGTCATCGCCAGCATGAACGCGGGCACCTGCGGCTACAACGAGGCCGAGCCCAGCCACGGCCCCTGGGAGTGCTCCGGCGGCAGCGACAGCCACTACCACGAGGGCGAGCTGGTCACGAAGAAGGGCTGCTGGGGCACCAGCTGCAGCTACGACGGCAACCCGGTGGGCAACAGCGACAAGGGCGGCGTGCTCTGCTGCCGCGACTGATCACTCCACCCAGCCTTCGTCCCGGAAAAGGTCGTACAGCGCACCCGCGATGAGCGTGTGGCCGCGCTCGTTGGGGTGGACGTTGTCGAGCAGCAGATCCTGGGGCTGGGTGCCCGCGGCCAGCTCGGCGCAGTCCAGCAAGGGCACCCCGCGCCGCTCCGAGAGCTCTTCGAGCACCTCCACGTAGCGACCGTGCAGGGCCTCGGGCTCGTCCTGGTGCTCCGCTTGACCATCGGGCGGGGCGATGCCGTCGACGGTCAGCGGCACCGTGAGCACCACCCGCCCGCCGTGGTCCAGCTGCTCCGCCACCAGCTCGTCCATGCAGCCGCGGTACAGCCGCAGGCTGGACAAGGGAGCATCGCGCGCCGCGCGCATCCGGAGGGAGATCTGAGAGGCCAGCCGGCCCATGCCCACCAGGCCCAAGGGGCCGAAGACCGGCTCGGCCAACGGCCAGTCGCCCGTGGAGGCCATGCGCTTGTCACTGGTGAGGCTGTACACCACCAGCACGTCGGGGGGGATCCGATCCCGCACTCGGCGGTACAGGGCCAGGGACTGGGGGCAGGTGAAGCCAGGTACGCCGCCGTTCTGAACATCCACCGGCCCGTGCATGGCGAGCATGGCCTCGAGCTCGCCCGCGAAGCTGTCCCGGTGGGTGACCATCCACCCGAAGGCCGAGGAGTCTCCAAGCACCAGCACCCGCAGGAGGTCGGGAATGTCGCCGGGCTCGTGGCCGCGCAGACCCAGGCTGTTGGTGCGCAGCGAGGCCGGCCCTGCCTGCACCTGAGCGGAGATGGGCAGCGCCCAGCCGGTCTCGGGATCGGGCACCAGGGGCGGGGGCAGCTGCGGGGGCTGGAACAGCACCCGGCCCGCGATCTCCAGGCCCGCCAGGCAGACCAGCAGCACCGCGGCCGACAGGCCGAGGCGGGGCAGCAGGGATCGCAGGGTGGGTGGCAGGACTCCTCCTTCGGCGCCGCGCTCGCGGCGGCGGAAGAACCTAACGGCCCCTGCTGCGACGTCGCAGGAGCAAGGCTTCCCGACTGCACCAGCTCCGCCCGGCACGCAGCAGCAGGCCGGTGGCGGTCCACAGCAGTGTCCCGAGCAGCAACGCCTGGGGCACGCCCAGGTGTAGCCGCCCCCCCAGCTGGGCCAAGAGCAGGACCAACAGTGGAAGGACGACGATGGAGCCGAGCTGGCTCGATTCTTGGACGGTGCCCACCCGCGAAGAGATGAGCACCCCCACCCCCAGGCCCAGCCCCGCCACAGCAGGCATCACCCACAGCCCGATGACGAGCCAGGTCCAGGTGGGGAAGAACAGGCGGCCCATGACGGGCCACCCAAAGGTGTTGATGGTGAGCCCGTAGAGCACGAATCCCACCGCTCCCACCCCCACCGCGGGGAGCCAGGCGGAGAGGATCTTGGCGGCCAGCAGCTCGGTGTCGGTGGTGGGGAGGTAGAGCAGGGCCTCGAGGCTCTGCCGCTCCCGCTCCCCCGCGAAGCTGTCGGCCGCGATGACCGAGGCCACGATCAAGGGCACCAGCAGGTACACCGGCGCCATGAAGTGCAGCAGCGCCAGGGTGAGGAAGGACTCCTCCGGTGACATGCCCGCCACCCGGGCCTGGACCACATCCGCCGGAGTGAGCTGCAGCGGCAGGGCCTCCACCAGCTGCGCCGGGGCCCCGGCCACACCGGGCAGCAACGCGATGATGGAGGGCACGAGCACCAGGGACACCAGGGGCACCACCGTCAGGGGCACGAGCACCCCTCGACTGCGCCACACCAGCCGCAGGTCCCGGCGAACCAGGGCGTTCAGCACCGAGGGCCTCATGACTCGTCCTCGTGCAGCGCGAAGTAGACGTCCTAGAGGCTGCGATGATCCTGGATGCGAAGCACCGGTACGCCAGCCTCGGTCAGGGCTCGCCAGGCGCGCGCCCGGTCGTCCGCTGCGACCTCGAAACTCGCCGAGGAGCGGGCCCCCGCCAGATCCGCCACGGCTCCATCAGCAAGGACGCGGCCGTTCTCGAGGACCACGACGCGATCGCAGAGCCGCTCCGCCTCCACCAGGTTGTGGGTGCACAGGACCACGCTGGCGCCGCGCTCGGCCACCCACTCGAGGATCAGCTCGTGCACCTCGCCGGCCCCGACGGGATCCAGGGAGGCCACGGGCTCGTCCAGGAACAACAGCTCGGGCTGGGTGAGAAAGGCCCGCGCCAGGGCCAGGCGCTGGCCCATGCCCTTGCTGAACCCGGACACGGGCTCCCAGGCCCGCCCGCCCAGGCCCAGTCGCTCCAGCAGGCCGCCGATGTGGCGCCGCTGGTCCGACAGGCCGTGGATGCGCGCGTGGTGCCGCAGGGTCTCCCAGGCCGTCAGCCGCCCGTCGAGGGCGGGGACCTCGGTCAGCACCCCCGTGCGCGCCCGCAAGGCGGGGCCGTCCTTCCAGGGATCCATGCCCAGGACCGTCGCGCTGCCCTCGTCGGGGCTCAGCAGGCCGTTGAGCAGCCGCACCGTGGTGGTCTTGCCCGCGCCGTTGTGGCCCAGCAGGCCCACCACCTCTCCGGCTCCCACCTGTAGATCGAGGCCGTCCAGCGCGATGGTGGCGCCAAAGGAGCGCCGCAGGCCACGGGCATCGATGACCAAGCTAGCGGCTCCTCCGGCGACGACGCGACAGCAGCCCGATGCCCAGCAGCCCCGCCAGCCAGCCCGCGGGCACCACGCCGCTGGCGCAGCCGAACAGGCCGCCCCGCTCGGGCTCTTCCTCCGGGCCGGGGTTGTCGCTGTCCAGCTCGTTCCAAGAGCAGATGTCGGCCTCTTCGTCGCAGGTTGCATCCCAGCCGTCACGGCTACCGCAGTCCCGGGGCTCCCCTTCGCAGACGCCCTCGCTGCAGACGTCGTCCTCGGTGCACCAGGCGCCGTCGTCGCAGCTGGCGCCGTCCAGCAGCGGCTCGGCCGCGCAGGCGCCTTCGTCGGGATCGCAGATGCCTACGCTGCAGTCGCTGTCCAGGTGGCTGCAGTCCGGCGCGCCGCTGTGGACGCAGAAGCCCTCGGCGCAGCTCTCGACGCCGGTGCAGGCGTTGCCGTCGTCGCAGTCTTCGTCGGTCTCGCACAGCTCGAGGGATCGGGTGGGGTCGCCGTAGAGGTTGAACTCGGCCCGGGTGGCCCAGGCGAAGCCGGTGCAGTCCACATCCTCGTAGACCTTGCCCCAGCCGTCACCGGACAGCTCGGACTTGGTCCACATCGCCGCCTCACCCACGGTGGCGCCCTCGGTCAGCCACTGGGCGTAGTAGTACGAGGCGGTGGTGCCCCCTGCGAGGTCGGGGCGGGGCTCGAAGGGCTCGCCGAAGTCACCGGTGCTGCCGTAGCTGACCCGGGTGGCAGCCATGGTACCGGCCGCGCCGCCCGAGAGCAGCGCCAGGCCCAGGTTGTTCGGGTCTTCGGGCCAGGCGTTGTCGCAGGAGATGTGCCAGGTGAACGCCCCGCCGGCGTCGGCCAGATCCGGCGCGTCCGAAGACTCCATGAAGGCGGGGGAGGAGATCTCGCTGTCGTCTCCCAGGCCGTCGCCGTCGCTGTCATCGTTCCACACCACCCGGTGCACCGAGTCCATCCAGCCGTGGCCGGCCCAGATCACCAGGCCCGCGCCCTCGGACCACTGCTCCACCAGGGCGTCGCGGCTCAGGTCGAGATCCCGGGGGTAGGGGCTGGGGAGCACACCTTCTCCCTCGAACAGCCGCAGTGCCTGCTCCTGGAAGGCGATGGGTAGCTCCTCGTAGA
>CAZHIK010000878.1:0-4218 GCA_964532635.1 uncultured Enterobacterales bacterium | reverse complement strand
CACCAGCATCATGAAGGCCACCGGGTGGAAGCCCATGATGGCTTCGTCGCCCATCATGTTGCCCGCAGCCATGGCGAAGGCCGAGACCGGCATGATGAACATGCCCAGGGTCATGGAGAACAGGGCGGTGCGCTTGCGCAGCAGCTGGGTGACGATGCCCACGGTCAGCACCACTACGGCGGGGTTGACGTTGGCGTACCAGCTGGGGGAGGCACCCTCGCCCACCATGCGCAGCACGTACTTGGGCATGGTGGCGTACAGCTGGCCCTGCACCATCCAGAAGCCGGTGATGATGACGGTGAGGATCACCAGGCGCCAGCGGGTGCAGACCGCCACCAGGGCCTTCAGGATCTCCTCGAGCTTGCGGCCTTCGCCTTCGCCCTTCTGCGCCTTGTAGAACAGCAGCACGAGCACGAAGGCCAGCAGGGTCATGCCCGCGGCGAAGAGGTTGAGGACGACCAGGCCCTCGTTGCCCATGCTCTCCCGCAGGGGCTTGACGATGGTCTTGCCCGAAAACGCGCCGATGTTGACCACCGCGTAGAAGATGCTGAAGCCCCGGGCACGGTTGATCTCGCTGGTCTCCCGGGCCACCGTGCCGGTGATCACCGACTTGATGAACGAGCCGCCCACCATCACGATGAGCATCACGGGGACGAACAGCCACTTGTAGGGCCCGGCCTCGAGCCCGGTGAACTCCACCTCCCGGCCGTAGGTGACCAGGCCGGCGGCCTCGAAGAGGGTGGGCAGCAGCCACATGGAGCCGTAGCCGAGGGTCAGCAGGCCAAAGGCCAGCAGCAGGGACTTGCGGAACCCGATCTTGTCCGCGTAGGCACCGGCGAAGGTGGGGAACAGGTACAGCCCAGCCAGGAACACACCCGACACCACGCCGGCCTGGATGTCCGAGAAGCCCAGGATGCGGGACAGGTAGGGGGTGATGGCGACGAACACGCCGTACCAGGCGGCTCGCTCGAGCAGCTCCACGCCGTTGGCGGTCCAGAACGCCTTCGAGAACTTCCAGGTGGGCTTCTGCGTGCCGGTGCTCTTCTGCTCGAGGTCCATGGTCGGCTCCTTGCGGGGGAGGGGCCTCTATCACCTGATGGGCCCCGATCGCCGGTTAGGCAGTGGTCTCGTCTTCGGAGGCCCCATGGTCCTGCATCGTCCCATGGTCGTTTTGATCGTCGTCACCGCCATGGGCTGTCCTCCTCCTCCGCCCCCTCCCCAAGCTCCCGATGAGCCTGGGCTTCAGGCCCCCGAGCCTGCCGCCGAGCCCACCCTGCGGGCCCCCGGGCATCCGGTCGACCTCGAGCCCGCCCCAGCCGAGCAGGTCATCACCCCCGAGGCCCTGCTCGAGACGGTGGGCTTCCTGGCCAGCCCCGAGCTCGAGGGGCGGCTCTCTGGCTCGGAGGGCTACCGCAGGGCTGCAGCCTGGGCGGCGGACCGCATGCAGGCCCTGGGCCTCGAGCCCGCGGGGGACGGCGACTATCTCCAGCGCTTTCGCCTCGAGCTCAACGAGATCGAGCGCTGCCAGCTCGAGCTGCCGGGCTGGGACGGCGAGCCACTGGTCCAGGGCGTGGACTACAGCTGCCGCGGCTTCACAGGCAGCGGGCGGTTCCAGGCTCCGGTGGTCTTCGCTGGCTACGGCATGAGCGAACCCGAGCGGGGCTACGACGACTACGCCGAGCTGGACGCCCGGGGCAAGATCGTGCTGGCCTTCAAGCAGGCTCCGGCATGGAGCCCCGACGACCAGGGCTGGGGCGAGGTCCACATGCCCCGGCCCAAGGCCCACACGGCGGTGCAGCACGGCGCCCTGGCGTTGCTGGTCACCAAGCGGCCCGACATCGAGTGGCGCGGTCGGCCCATCGGCTCGGTGATGCACGGCCCGGGCACAAAGCTGCTGGGCGTGCCTCAGCTCGAGATCAGCCCAGAGCTGGCGGCCTGGCTGGTGCGTGATCTCGGCGCCGATCCCGCTGGGCTCCAGGCCCTCATCGACGAAGGGAGGTCCCCTTCCTCCCAGCCCCTGCAGGCCATGGCGCACGTCGATGTCCAAGCCTGGTACGAGGCCGAGGCTCCCGCGGCCAACGTGGTGGGCCTGCTGCGCGGGACCGATCCCGCCCTGCGGGACGAGGTGGTGGTGGTGGGTGCCCACCTGGACCACGTCGGCATCCAGGGCGACGTGGTCTACCCAGGGGCCAACGACAACGCCTCGGGGTCCGCCGCGGTGTTGGCCCTGGCCGAGGCCCTGGTTCGCAGCCCCGAGCCACCGGCGCGCTCCGTTCTGTTCGTGCTCTACGCTGCGGAGGAGAGCGGACTGCAGGGGGCCACCCACGTCGCGACCAATCCGCCAGTGCCCCTCGACGACGTCGTGGCCGTGCTCAACATGGACTGCATCGGGTATGGCAGCGGCACGTTGAAGCTGGGTGGTGGCGAGGCCAGCCCGAAGCTGTGGGAGCTGGCCCGGAGCCTGGACAGCGAGGGCATCACGGTGGAGGCCACGTGGTATGGCGGGGGAGCCGACGCCCAGCCTTGGTTCGATGCGGGCCTGCCCACGCTCTACTTCGCCACCGAGGACTCCTACACCCACCTGCACGCGCCGAGCGATACCGCTGACACCCTGGACCCGGTGCTCTACACCGCGGTGGTCCGGCTGGCCGGGCGCACGGCCGCGGCGGTGGCCGGGGGAGGCTACGAGCGCGAGGCGCGTGTCCTCCGGGAGTGACGGCAGGGTAGGGCAGGGTTGGAGAGTTTGTGATTTGACAGGTTCGGAGGCGCTCAATAGTGGCGCGGCGACTCTCCAAGACATGGGGGGAGCATGGCTATCCGTGTCACCATGACCATCGGCTTGCGGGACTCGAACGGAGTGGTGTTCGGCACCCTGGGAAAGGTCTCGGACCGCCACCTGCAGGTCCAGAGCGATGCCGAGTACCAGCGGGAGCAGATCGTAGAGTTCCAGTTTGCGCTCGAAGGCCGGCGCACCAGCGTCCAGGGCGACGCCCAGGTGGTGCGGGTGGTGCCCCACGAGCTTCCCCACGGGCCCACCACCTACGCGCTGAAGATCCTCACCCTGGCCAAGGGAAAGGAAGCCACCTACCGCCAGTGGCTCTACGATCTGGCTCACGGAGGGGGCTCGTCGGCTCGGCCGCACCGCGATCACGCGCCCTCCATCACCTCCACCATCTCGAACGCGTCGGAGCGACGGGCCGAGGGTGAGGCCCGCTTGGCGGCCCTCGAGCGGGCCAAGGGTGCCCGCAAGAGCCACTCCATCGTGTCGAGCATCGCCGGCTCGTCGGCGTCTGCCGCGCGGGCGGGCGTGGGCCGCAAGGCCCTGCGCCAGGCCCTCCGGGGTTTCGCCGTGCGGTCCACCACCCCCGAGCCCGCCTCCCCCGATCAGGAGCGACGCCTCGAGGTCGAGCCTCTCGTCGACGGCGAGCCGCGCCCTCGCCAGGCCGATCGGAGCGTCCCTCCCCGCAGCACGCCGGGTCGGCGGGAGCCGCCCAGCATCACGCCCTCTGACTTCCAGTCCACCACCACCCGAGGGCGCAAGCGCAAGCGCATGGAGGTGCGGGTGCGCACCGACACCGAGCCCAAGCGGGTCGAGGTGCGCTTCTCTGATCCCCGCCGCTATCTGGCCATGTACCGCGACCACCTGGATCGGGACGTCATCTTCTTGCGCCACGAGGATCTGGACCTGGCGATCCACAGCCCCATGCGGGCCCGCCTGGTCCTGCCCAACGACGAAGTGGTCCTCTGCGACGCCAGCGTCGGGGCTTGTCTGCCCTCGGGCACCGGCATCCTGCTGCGGCTCGACGACGACGAGCGCTCCCTGCTGCGACGCACCGCCGCCGCTCTGCTCCGCGCGCGCAAGTAGGTCCGGCCAGCCGAAGCGCCCCTCCATCGGGGTATCTCGAGAAAGTTCTCCCTACGGGTGTAAGGCCCGGGGGCGCCCCTGCGTTCCCGGCCCGACACCCCGCAAGGAGAACGAGCCATGTCCCGTCAGACCGCCTTCCTGTTCCTCGCCCTCGGTTCCCTCACCATCGCTGCCTGCTCCCAGAAGGCCATGGAGCCCGAAGAGTTGGCCGACTTCGGCCCTGGAAGTGAGGACGACGCCACGGCCATGGTCATCGCCGAGGTCCAGGCCGACGCCCCGCCCCCCCCAGCCCTTCCGGTCACCACCACCCCGGCCGAGCTGAAGGTGGCGCAGCCGACCCAGGCCCAGGCTCC
>CAZHIK010000877.1:0-4223 GCA_964532635.1 uncultured Enterobacterales bacterium | reverse complement strand
CTGTGGTATGCCATGGGTATGGATCAGCTTCCTGTCGAGCGCAGCATCGGCAGCCGGGCGCCCTTCCTGATCGGGGCCCAGGCCGGGCTGATCCTGCTGGCGCTGCCTTGCGCGGTCTCGCCGAGCTTCGAGTCCATGTTCGGCGACTTCGACTGCTGCCTTCCCCTCGTCACCGAGGTGGTCTTGAACCCCGTCTACCCCTTGGTGGGGGGCTTCACGGTGCTGGGGATGCTCATGCACGCCTTCGCCCGCAGGGGCACGCTGTCTCGGCCCGGGCTGCTGGCCTGGGCCGCGGTGCTGCTGGCGGTCTTCCTTCTGCTGATCTACGTCTTCGGCATCATCGCCCCCATGCGGCCGCTGTAGCTCCATGCCCCTCCCGCTGCTGGTCCTCCTCGACCTGGCCCTGCTGCTCGTCGCGGGCATCGCCATCGCTATCGGCTTCCGCTTCTACCGGGGCAGCGGCGCCGATCCCGCGGCGTGGGAGCAGTGGTACCGCAGCGCGGGGCACTGGTTCCGGCTGATAGGACCCTTCTGCCTGTGGATGGCGGTGATCTTCCCCATCATCCAGCTGAAGCCCGCCTTCCTGCCCTCATGGGCTTCCGGTGCCGCGGCCCTGAGCCTGCTGCTTCCGTTCTTGGTCTTCGCCGCGTTCACCTGGCGCACCACGCCCAAGGTGGGCTGGCCCAAGGGCGTCGCGGCCTGGCTGGGCTTTCTGTGGCTCGAGCCCCTGATCTGGTCCGGCATCACCATGGGCATCCTGGACTTCGCGGGCTTGGATCTGCCCCCCATCTCCGAGCAGCCCATGTGGGCCTGGTACCTGGGAGGCCTGGCCTTCGCCCGGCTGCGCATGGTGTGGTTCACCCGCTTCCTGTTCCACGTCAGGCAGGGGAGCGTGGGCCGCTCGGGCTGATCACCGTGAGCCGTCGGCCTTGTCCAGTTCGTACATGGCCAGGGCCTGCTCGGACCGGCGCAGGTCGGCCCAGCCCTTGCCCACCACTCCGAAGCTGGCGAAGGCCGCACCGTAGAAGATGAGCCCACCGCCGGTGAACACCAGGATCGCGATGCTGCCCACCAGCATCACCACGCCGCCGATGATGACCGCCCAGGCGTTGCGGGGGCCGCGCTTCAGCAGCTCGAGCTCGTAGCTGTCGGTGTCTTTCGAGGGCATGGACGATTCCTGTCCGGGTTTGGATTCGCGCCTTGTGCCTGGTGATGAGCGCGATACCTTGAACGCATGTCCAAAGAAATCCAGCTCTTCCATCCCGTAATCCGTTCCTGGTTCACCGATAAGCTCGGCTCCCCCACTCGAGCCCAGCAGCTGGCGTGGCCCGCCATCGCAGCGGGTGAGCACGTGCTGCTCACCGCCCCCACCGGCTCGGGCAAGACCCTGGCGGCCTTCCTGTGGGCCATCCACCAGCTCGCCACCGGTGCGTGGGAACCGGGGACCACCCGGGTGGTCTACATCTCGCCCCTGCGGGCGCTGAACAACGACATCCAGCGCAACCTGCTGGGCCCCCTCGAGGCGCTGCGTCAGCGCTTCGAGGCCGCGGGCGAACCCTGGCCCGGCATCCGAGTGCTCACCCGCAGCTCCGACACCTCTGGATCCGACCGCCAGCGCATGGTGCGTCGTCCCCCCGAGATCCTGGTCACCACGCCGGAGAGCCTCAACCTGTTGGTCTCATCGGCCGGTGGTCGGCGCATGCTGTCCGGCTGCGCCCAGGTCATCCTCGACGAGATCCATGCCGTGGTGGACTCCAAGCGCGGCACCCACCTCATCACCGCTGTGGATCGCCTGGCCCGGCTGGCGGGTGAGGTCCAGCGGGTGGCGCTGTCCGCTACCGTGCGCCCAGTGGATGCCGTGGCCGGCTTCGTGGGTGGCTTCACCTACCGGGGCTCCGGCGAACACGCCGTCTACACCCCCCGCTCGGTGTCCGTGCTCCAGGCCGACGATCCCCGGCGCATGGACCTGCAGCTGCGCACCCCGGACATGTCCCGCCCCATCCCGGAAGGGAAAGAACCCGCCAAGATCTTCTGGCGCCGCCTGGCAGACGAAATGCTGCCGGACATACAGGGCGTGCGCAGCGCCAACCGCTCCACCCTGGTCTTCGCCAACAGCCGCCGCATCACCGAGAAGCTCACCCGCTTCCTCAACGTGGGTCAGGGCTCCGAGATCGCCTGGGCCCACCACGGCTCCCTGTCCCGCGAGCTGCGCCTTGACGTCGAAGCGCGCTTGAAGGCGGGTGAGCTGGACGCCATCGTGGCCACCAACTCCCTCGAGCTGGGGATCGACGTTGGCGCGCTCGACCAGGTGGTGCTGGTGCAGACCCCGCCCACCATCGCCGCGGCCGTCCAGCGCCTGGGCCGCGCCGGCCACCAGGTCGGAGCTGTCAGCCGGGGCGTGCTCTTTCCCCTGGGCGGGCGCGACATCGTCGACGGCGCCGTGGTCTGCCGGACCGCGCTCCAAGGCGACCTCGAGCCGGTCCAGATCCCCTGCACCCCGCTCGATGTCCTGGCCCAGATCATCGTGGCCATGGCCGGCCAGCGGGCTTGGCCCATCGACGATCTCTTCGCCTTCGTTCGCTCCTCGGCCCCCTACCGCGAGCTGTCCCGCAAGCACTTCGACCTGGTGCTCGATATGCTGGCCGGCCGCTACGGCCACGCCCGCCTGCGGGAGCTGCAGCCCCGGGTGGTCATCGATGGTATCCAGGGCACGGTCACCGCCCGGCCCGGCGCGCTGCGGGTGGTCTACCTCTCCGGCGGCACCATCCCGGATCGTGGCTACTACAACCTGCGCCACGCCGACTCCAAGGCTCGGATCGGCGAACTGGACGAGGAGTTCGTCTGGGAGCGCTCCCTGGGCGACACCTTCACCTTGGGCACCCAGACCTGGCGGGTCCACCGCATCACCCACAACGACGTCGAGGTGGTGCCCGTCGGCCCCGACGTTCCCCCCAGCATCATCCCGTTCTGGAGGGCCGAGGCTCGCAACCGCTCCTTCCACCTGGCCGAGCGCATCGGGCTGTTCCTCGAGCGGGCCGACACCCGGCTAGACGATCCCGCCTTCCTCCGGGGGCTCGAGCGCGATCACCACCTGTCGCCCCAGGCGGCGCGGGATCTCGTGGCGTTGCTCGAGCGTCAGAAGTCCCAGACTGGCTCCGCGCTGCCCCACCGCCACCACCTGCTGGTGGAGCACTTCTCCGATCCGCTCAACACCTCCGGCTCCAAGCAGGTCATCCTCCACACCGGCTGGGGTGGCCGTATCAACCAGCCCCTGGCGTTGGCCGTGGCCGCGGCCTGGCGCCGTCGCCACGACGCCAAGCTCCAGGTGTTCCACGACGACCACGGCGTGCTGCTGCTGCTGCCCGACCGCTTCGAGACCGGTGATCTGCTCTCGCTGCTCGACTTCGGATCCATCGAAGATCTGCTGCGCGACACCTTGGGGACCACCGGCCTGTTCGGGGCCCGCTTCCGCGAAAACGCCGCGCGGGCTCTGCTGCTGCCCCGGGTCAACATCAAGCGGCGCATGCCCCTGTGGGTGCTGCGCCAGCGTGCCAAGAAGCTCCTCGAGCACATCGCCCGCCACCCCGACTTCCCCATCGTCCTCGAGACCTGGCGCGAGCTCCTGCAAGACGAGATGGACCTGCCCGGCCTGGCCGAACGCCTCGAGGAGCTGCGCGCCGGTGAGGTCGTGGTCACCGAGTGTGTCACCCGGGCGGCCTCGCCCTTCTGCGACGGGCTCACCTGGCGGGCCACCAACAAGTACATGTACGACGACGACACCCCCGAGCTGCCCAGCGGCGGTGCCACCCTGCGCAGGGATCTGTTGAAGGACCTGGTGCAGACTCCGGGCCTGCGGCCCAAGGTGCCCGAAGCGGTCGTGAAGCGCCTGGTGGAGCGACTCCAGCGCATCGCTCCTGGCTACGCCCCGCGCGATGCTGGGGAGCTGGTGGAGCACGTCAAGGAGCGCCTGATCGTGCCCGCGGACGAGTGGGCCCGGCTGCTCGAGGCGGCGCGGCGCGACCACGAATCCGACGAAGACGCAACGGGCGGGGATGAACCCCGCCCCTACATAGGGCTCCTTCTCGAGGAAGCGGCTCCGCGCTTGGCCTGGCTGCACCTGGGGGCCGGGGCGGGGGGTGTGTGCGCCATCGAGCGTTTGCCCTTCCTGCTCGCTGCCGTGGGCCTCGAGGCTGGTCCCGAGGTCTTGCGGGATCCTCTCGATG
>CAZHIK010000876.1:0-4240 GCA_964532635.1 uncultured Enterobacterales bacterium | reverse complement strand
CCAGCGCGAGACCGACCTGCTCAAGTCCCTGGGAGCCGACCTCATCATCGTGCTGTCCCACCTGGGCCTCGATGACGACTTCACCCTGGCCCGCACCATCGCCAACTCCGACGTGGACATGATCATGGGCGGTCACCACCACGTCTCCATGGATCCCCCCCCGGTGATCCTCAACGAGCACACCGGCAAGCGCATCCCGGTCATCCACTCCGGCGCCTTCACCAAGTACGTGGGCCGCACCGACATCGTCGTGCGCGACGGCGAGATCCTCTCCACGGACTACGAGCTGATCCCGATCTTCGACCACATGGCCATGGGCGAGGATCCGGAGGTGGTCGAGATCCTCGAGGACTACGACTACTGGCTGTCCCAGGACTACAACCTCCACCAGGTCATCGGCTACGCCGAGGAGACCCTGCACCGCTTCGGCAACGGTGGCGGCGACTCGATGCTCGGCAACTTCACCGCCGACGCCATCCGCTTCTACGATGGCGTCGAGACCGAGATCGCCATCACCAACACCCTGGGCATCCGCACCGATCTCGACGCGGGGGACATCACCCTGGACGCCATGTTCAACGCGATGCCCTTCGACAACACCATCACCACCATGTTCCTGTCGGGCCGCGAGGTCGAAGAGGTGATGGACTACATCACCTCCCGCTCCAGCGAGCGCGGCTGCAACGCCCAGGCCCAGGTCTCGGGCATCCAGTTCACCATGAACTGCGGCATCGGCGAGGCCGAGGACATCTCCATCAACGGCATTCCGCTCAACCTCGACGGCACCTACGAGCTCGCCACCAACAACTACATCGCCAACGGCGGCTCCGGCTTCGACATGCTGGAGCGCAACACCACCCAGACCGATCTCGGCGTCTCCATCCGCGACGTCGTGATCGCCACCATCAAGGCCCACCACGTCCTGCCCCAGCCCGGGGTGGCCGAGGAAGAAGGCCGCATCCACGTGGTGCACTGATGCGCGTCTCCCCCACCCTGTCCGCCCTCCTGGTCGTCGGTGCGCTCGGCTGCAGCCGCTCCGAACACATCGACGCCAACGTGCTCAGCTTCCTGCAGGTGGTGATCACCGACGGCGAGCTCGCCAGCGAGGAGTCCCCCACCCCGTTCACCGAAGACCAGGTCACGGTGACCGTGCGGGTCGAAGCCCTGGACCGCAACGCCGATCCGGCCCCGTTCAGCGGCACCCTGAGTGTCAAGACCCAGCCCGGCGACCTCATCAGCGACGACGAGGCCCAGCTGGTCGAGGGTGTCTGGGAAGGTGACGTCACGTTGCAGTACCCCTTCGGTCCCACCCGCATCTGGTTCACCGACGACCAAGGGGACGAAAACGGCCGCGAGCCCACCTACATCACCGGCGTGAGCGACGCCCTGTGGTACGAGCTGCCCACCATCGCCCAGGTCCAGAAGACCGACGATCACGAGACCAACAACCTCAAGGGCGAGTACACCACCATCCGCACCGTGGACCGACAGGTGATCGTGATGGCGGTCGGCCAGAACGGCATGTGGGTCACCGACCTGGACGACCCGCCGGGCGAGTACAACTCGCTGTTCATCTACACCTACAACAAGCCCGAGTACTCCACTCCCGAAGGAGACGTGGCCGACGAGGACGTCATCTACGCCGAGCCGGGCCAGCGCCTCGCCAGCCTCGGTGGCGGCAACCAGGAGTACCTGGCCACCACCCAGCTGTCCTTCCCCCAGTACGACTTCTACGAAGGCGAGATCCTCGAGGTGCCCGACCCGATCCAGCTCGAGCCCGACGACCTGTGCTCCGACGACATCATGGAGAAGGTCGAGGGCGGCCTGGTGGTGGTCCGCGACCTCACCATTCCCAGCTTCGACTACGGCGAGGACTCGGACTTCTACCTCTACGGCCAGTGGCCCATCGACTTCCAGGATGGCGGCTGCACCTTCTACGCGGAGACCGCAGCTCAGGTTCCCAACTTCCACCCCACCGACTACATCGGCCAGGACATGGACTTCATCCAGGGACTGGTCACCGAGGTCTGGGGCAAGTGGATCATCCTGCCTCGCGATCCCGACGACATCTCCATCTACAGCGAGGGCAGCCGCTCCGCCCGGCCCCCCGCGCGCCCCAGGGCGCGCCCCTCCGGCGCCGGCCGTCTCTAGCCCCGCATACCTCTTCTTCTTAGGAACGCGTTCCCGAACGACTTCCGGAACCCCTTCTCGACTCTTCTCCCGCACCCTGTGAGGAACCGATGCTCCCCACCCTGCTCCTGCTCGCCACCACCGCCGCCCCTGTCCAGGCCGGCGAGTTCATGGACACCTGGATCTCCCTGGCCTTCGAGGACGAGAACGTCCTGGCCGGCCCCGAGCACAACAGCCCCGACGCCAACTTCGTGATGCGCGGCAACCGCACCTTCTTCGAAGACTACGAGTCGCGCTACTCCGACGACATCACCCAGAGCCACCTGGCCCTGTACCGGCGCGACGAGGGCTTCTGGAAGGACTGGTACACCGAAGCCGCCCTGGTGCTGCAGTTCTCGCCGTACCTCGAGGCCGACGAGTCCAAGCCGGGCGTCGATCTGCGCGACGACGGCTCCTACGTGCGCCTGGTGCGGCGCCTCGGCGGCTCCGAGAAGGACACCTTCTCCATCACCGGCTACGCCATCGACGCCAGCCGCTTCCGCCTGGGCTACTCCTACGACCTGTCCTGGGGCGGCCGCGAGATCTTCATCAAGGATCCCGGCGCCTCCCCCGGTATCCGCCTGCAGTACCAGCGCGGAGGCTCCTACCTCTTCGCCGGCGCCAAGACCGCGATCCAGGGTCAGGAGCTCGAGGCCACCGACACCACCGACGAAGGCACCCGCAACCAGGCCTTCTACGGTCTGCTGGCCGGTGGCGGGCTGGAGCTGGCCGAGACGTTCAAGGTCGAGGCGGGCTTCGGCTCCTTCCAGCAGGGTCAGATCACCAGCAACAACGACGCCTCCGCCGCCCTGTTCGGCGAGCCCATCAACGCCATGGGCGCCGCGGGCCAGATCGCGTGGCGCTCCACCACCGAGCTGGACTTCATCCAGTCCTCCGAGCTGCGGCTGTACCGCAACGCGCCGGACTACGTGAAGGACTCCTACATCACCCACGACCAGCTCGACGGCTTCGGGATGCTCGTGCAGGCCGAGTGGAACTACCTCACCCACAACCTGCTCAACGCCGACAAGGAGGGCTCCACCACCCTCGAGAACGCCATGGCCGGCGACCTCCAGAGCAAGTTCGTGTTCGGCTCCACCTCGGTAGGCCTGGACTTCGTCTACAAGGACCTGGCCTACATCGTCTTCAACGTGCCCGGCATCTCCTCCGGCATGTCGATGCCCGAAGCGATGGAGGTCACCCCGCAGCTGTACGGCCGCCTCAAGGCCTCCCACTACTTCGAGAACGCCCGCCTGGCCCCCTACGGTGGCGTGGGCCTGATGCAGCCGGCCACCTACGTCAACGCCCAGGGCAACACCATCGTGCAGGTCACCGAGCGCGACATCGTGCAGGTCCCCGACGGCCAGGACGCCGTCAACATCCTGGGCGCCCTGGCAGGCATCGAGGTCGACGCCTCCAAGTCCATGGTGCTGGTGGGCGAGGTCCTCTACACCGCAAACAACAACCTCTCCGACTACCGGGAAAACCCGGACACCGGCGAGAACGAGCGCGTCCCGGTCGAGTCCAACGAAGCCAACCAGCTGGGCTTCAACATCATCATGCGCGCGCGCTTCTAAGCGGCTCGACCGCTCCACACGTCCGGGCGGCCTCAGGGCCGCCCGGCTCGCTTCAGCGCCGCACTCCCGTGCCCAGGAAGGTCTCGTTGTTGCGCACGCGGCGGGTGACCTCGATGTCCGCGTAGCGCTCCTCGAAGAACCAGCGCTCCAGCTCCTCGCCGGTGACCAGGATGGTGACCGGAATGCTCAACCGATCGTAGACGTCGGCCACCACCACCGGGAAGGGCCACTTGTGGTGGTCGTGGACCGGCAGGTGGGTCACCACGTCCCGCAGCACCGGCAGCGGCCTGAGGGCCCGGTAGGGGGTGTGGGAAAAGACCCGCAGGCCCCCGGCCACCACCCGGCTCAGGTTGTGGAGCTGCTCGGCTTCCAGGCGGGTGGTCACCACCCGCAGCCCACGGTTGACGGCCGAGGCGAAGCCCTGGCGCGGCCCGTACATCCAGGCACGGTTCTTCTCGGGGTGGCCGACCCAGGTGTCGAGGTTGGCGCCGATC
>CAZHIK010000875.1:0-4240 GCA_964532635.1 uncultured Enterobacterales bacterium | reverse complement strand
GGCCCAGCGCCACTTCATCTACCTCCACCTGCTGGGCATCCACTCGGGCCTGCGGCCCAGCGAAGATGCACGGAAGCGCTACGGGCTGGGAGACGAGTGGTTCACCGAGCGGGTCGGCCTGCTCATCGGACGGGCCAAGCGCGACCAGGAAGAAGGGGTGCGCCCCGCCTACAACAAGGCCTATCACGCGGTGGTCGAGGACATGGACGCCACGGTGGGCGACATCCTCGAGGCCCTCGGCCCGATGCGCGAGCGCAGCTTGATCGTGGTCCTGTCGGACCACGGAGAGGAGCTGGGTGAGCACGACGCCTACGGTCACGGCTGGAGCGTGGCCGAGGCGCTGACCCACGTGCCCGTCATCGCTTCTGGGCCCGGCGTCGAGCCAGGCCGACGCTCCACGGCTACCATCGCCGAGGTCGGAGACATGATCACCGATGCGGTGGGTGTCGATCACCCCTGGCCCGTGCAGAGCCCCTGGGAGGGGCCGCTGGTGGCCGAGCGCCACGGCAAGCAGGCCGTGCTGGTCGATGGTCGCTTCAAGGGGGCCTGGCACGGCCAGGATCTCACGACCTACGACCTCGAGGTCGACGCCGGCGCCGTCCGTCCCGCTCCGGGCAGCGAGGAGCAGGTGGAGGCCGCCATGCGTCAGTGGCGTACGTCCACCCCCGCTGGCCAGCCGCTGACCGACCACGTCGAGCTGGACACACGCACCCTCGAGGCGGTGCGGGCCCTCGGCTACATTGACTAGGTCTCCCCCACAGCGGTACTTCGAGGGAACCTTTCGGGTGTTGTGGGGGTCTTTTCGTGTGCGGGGTGTAAGCGAAAGGTCAAACCCCGCGTTGGTTCGACGGTCGTTCGGCGGTTAGCAGCCGCGCGGGCGCGCGGGTTCGCGGTTTTCGCGATAGAATACCGCGGCATTCGTGGCGCCCCCCACAGGCGTGGTCATCCGCCGGCACCCACGCCTCTCTTTTCAGCGCCCCCGAGGTTCCCATGCGTCGTCGCCCCTGGATCCCCATCGTCAGCGCAGCCCTCTCGCTGTCCGTCCCCTCTGTGGCCCTGGCCGACGACGCCGTGGTCTCACCGTTCGTGGGCAAGGCCGGAGTCGACTCGCTCCAGGTCCTCAACATCACCAGCCTGGTGGCGTCCGAGGTCGACTTCTCCATGAGCTTCGATCACGTGGCCCAGCTCGAGACCATGCCCGCAGGCATGAACGGGGCCTGCCTGTCCAGCTCGTCCTGTCTGTCCGGCTTGGCCAAGGCCAGCAGCGCCCAGGTGGTGATCGCGGGCTCCGTGTCCAAGGTGGGCGAGCACTTCGAGATCTTCATGGTCAACTACCACACGTCCCGCGGGATCGTGCGCAAGAAGACCTGGAAGATCTCGTCCGACCCGACCACCATGGCCGACCGCATGTCGTCTCTGGTCAGCGAGATCCTCACCGGCAAGTCCCACGAGCAGGTCGCCAAGGAAGGCGACATCAGCGGACTGACGGACCTGGGGACTTCGGACCTCTTCGATGAAGAGGACGACTTCTCCTTCGACGAAGAAGAGCTCTCGGTGGGCCGTCGCGTCGCCACCCCCGAGCTGTCCGACTACGACCTCGACGACTTCGAGCTGCTCGATGCCGAGTCCGAGGGCCAGGAGGCCGAGCTGGCGGCCCGCCGGCAAGCGGAAGAGGAAGCCCGCCGCGAAGCCGAGGAAGAAGCCCGCCTGCGCGCCGAAGCCGAAGCCCGCCGCCGCGCGGAAGAAGAAGCCCGCCGCCGCGCCGAAGAGGAAGCTCGCCGTCGCGCGGAAGAGGAAGCCCGCCGCCGCCGCCAGGAAGAGGAGCGTCGCCGCGCCGAGGAAGAGCGCCGCCGCGAAGAAGAGCGGGAGCGCATGCGCCGCGAAGAGGAAGAGCGCCGCATCGCAGAGGATCGTCGTCGCGAGGAACAGGAGCGCGCCCGCCAGGCCGCCGCCGAAGAAGAGGAAGACGACTTCGAGCTCAGCTTCGCTCCCGTGTCCGCCGAGGAGATGGGGCTGGACTTCGCACCGGCCGGCGGCTTGATCACCGTCGAGCCCGCCGAGGACGACTTCGACGATGGTGGCTCCGGGGCCTACGTCTCCGACTCCTTCGATGACTTCGACGAGTTCGACGAATACGAGGGCTCCACCGTGCGCAGGGTGGACTCCAGCTCCTCCTACGACGACTTCGACGACTTCGACGAGCTCGACAGCTTGGACGATGACGGCTTCGACGCCGCGCGCACCCGCGAGAAGGAGCGCGCCCGTCGCGAGGCAGCCGAGGAAGACCAGCGCCGTCGCGAAGCCGATGAGCGCCGGAGCCGCGAGGAAGAGCGTCGCTCCAGCTTCGACGAGCTCGACGATGAGCGTGGCCGCACCAGCTACCGCGGCACCAACTCCGACAACGTCATCAAGAGCCAGTACACGGAGCGCCAGCGCGTCGCGGTCATGGCTCGTGTGGGCACAAGTGGCTTCCAGTCCCTGCAGTTCATCACCTACGGTGGCGAGCTGGCCTTTGGAGTCGGCGAGTCCGCCCGCATCCACACCGGCCTCGAGGCCTTCTCGGTCAAGCGCGAGTTCGAGGCCGATCAGTGCGAGGTCGATCCTTCCATCCAGGGCCAGGTGGTGGGTTGCACCCGCTGGAACACCATCCTTCCGTTCCACGTGGGCGCGCGCTACCAGCGCAGCGACACCAAGGTCCGCCCCTACTTCGGCGGTGACCTGACCCTGACGCCCTACACCGAGGACTTCCAGATCGCCTTCGGCTTCCGCGGCCGCGCGGGCGTGGACTTCGTCCCCACCGAGGTCTTCGGCATCAACCTGAACGCCGGTGTCGGCTTGCTGCACGGCTCGGAGATGCAGTCGGTCCAGGCCGACATGAGCAACACCGGCCTGCTCTGGCAGCTCTCCGCCGGCACGGTGTTCATGCTCTAGCAGGTCGCTGCAGGACCCTTCATTGGGCCGCCTGGTGGGCGGTCGGGGTCAGCCGCCGACCGTGACCTCGGCGTGGGCGCTCTCGGAGCCGTCGGAGAACTCGACCCACATGGTGAAGATCATCTGGTCCGAGGCACTGTCGATGGGGAAGGCGTAGAACAGTGAGCCGGTTCCAGCGTCGGCGTCGTAGTCTTCGACGTAGACATCCTCGTCCTCGAAGCCCACCGAGTAGGGGCCCTCGGTGGTCATGTCACCGCCTTCGTCCTCGTGCTCGACGTACATCTCGGCGGTGTCGATGGAGCAGGAGCCCTCGGTGAAGGGCGCCAGCACTTCGACCACCCAGCCTTTGCCCGGGTAGTCGTCGACGGTGGCCGCGATCTCACCCCAAGTGGGTGGGCAGTCGCTGGTGGGGGACTCACCGGTGTCTTCGGCACCCGTGTCGTCGGTGTTGCTGCCGTTGCCCCCGAAGTTGGGGCCCGTGTTGGGGTTGCAGGCCAGCAGGCCAGCCAAGGCTACAGTCAGGATCCATCTACTCATACTTCCTCCACCTCGGGCGGTGCTTGGGCGGGGCGAGCCCAGGTCAATAGAATGCCACGGACCAGGTCCGGGCGGAAGCACCCATCCTCGAACGAGCCCGGAGCACCCTGCGAAGCTGGAGTGCCGATGACCCCAAAGCGACGCCTGCTCATCTTCGTTGTCCTGCTCGCGGTGCTGGCCCTGGGCGGCACGCTGTGGGCCCTGCGCGTGGAGCTGCCCTTCGTCCCTCGCGGTGAGCCCACGGTAGCCTCGTGGGGACAGCTGGGACCCGACAGCGGCTATGTCGAGGTGCTGGGCACCGCGCACTATCCAGTCCGGGTCAAGCAGAGCTTCGAGCCCACCTGGCTCAAGCCCAACCCGCCGACGCTGTTCATCTTCCCGTTCTTCGCCCAGGGCGACACCATGGGCAGGGAGATCCAGATCCTGGTGCTCAGCCAGGAGGAGCCCGACCGCTTGCTCGGCCTGCAGGACCGCACCATCCGTGGTGAGGT
Organism: uncultured Enterobacterales bacterium; assembly: GCA_964532635.1. Lineage (GTDB taxonomy): Bacteria > Myxococcota_A > UBA796 > UBA796 > JAFGLY01 > CALDOK01. The sequence continues at coordinate 281 of CAZHIK010000875.1, read as the reverse complement.
GGTGCGGCCCACAAACCGGCTGCTGACCCGGTCGGTGCTGGACACCTTCCGGGACCACGGCTACGGCTTCGCCGACGGCTTCCTGCTGCTGATCGAGGATCCCCCGGAGGAGGTTCCCAGCGAGGGTTAGCCCGGGGCTAACGCTTGATGGTGGCCAGGCCCGGGTAGGTGGCCGCGTCACCCAGCTCTTCCTCGATGCGGAGCAGCTGGTTGTACTTGGCCACGCGCTCGGAGCGGCACAGGGAACCGGTCTTGATCTGGCCGGTGTTGGCGGCGACGGC
>CAZHIK010000874.1:0-4246 GCA_964532635.1 uncultured Enterobacterales bacterium | reverse complement strand
TATACCCGTGGAGAACAGGATCTCTCCCACTTCGGAGTCGTGTACCACGGGCTCGTCATCAACGCGCGGATCGACAGCGGGTTCTCAGTGTGGGATCCCTACCGGGAGCGCTGGGAGTCCGACGGGAGGGGTACCACGTGGCCCGTCCAGGGCGCCTTCGACTTCGATCCAGACGCACTGTGGAACGGCCTGACGGTGAAGGGCCGCGTCGCCTGCAACGGGCTCATCCGTGACTGGGTCTCGTGGCAGAAGGGCAACGAGCCCTCCTTCGCGCTCCTGGAGCGCGTGCTGCTGGCCCTCTCCCCACCCGACGAGCCGCTACGCCCCGGCCGGCCTACGCGCATCAGCCTGGCGGACGCCAGGGAGATCCCGACACTCCGCCTTCCCTATGGCGAGATCCCCGTCGTCGACGCCTCCGCCGGCTACCGCCGCATCCTGTCCCTGGCCTACCTGTTGGTGTGGGCCTGGCAGGAACACCTCCTGGCGGCCAGGTTCCGCAAGAGGCCGCCGAGCATGCAGGCCGTGATGCTGGTGGACGAGCTCGAGGCCCACCTCCACCCCCGCTGGCAGCGTTCCGCCCTGCGTGCCCTGCTGGACGTCATGGCGGCCCTCACCGGCGAGGATGGGTTCCAGGTCCAGCTCATCGCCACGACGCACTCTCCGCTGGTCCTCGCCGCAGCGGAGCCCATGTTCGACGAGGGCCGGGATCGGGTGTTCCACTTCAGCCAGCAGGGTGGACGCGTGGTGCTCTCGGCGCTCCCCTGGTCCAAACAAGGCGACGCCGTCAACTGGCTCACCTCGGAGATCTTCGGGCTCCAGCAGGCCCGCTCCATCGAGGCCGAACGCGCCATTGAGGCCGCCGAGGCTCTCATGAGGGGTGACCACGGGGCGCTCCCGGCCGACCTCGCGACCCAGGAGGCGATCCACACCGAGCTGCTCCGCGTGCTCGCCGGCCACGACCCCTTCTGGCCGCGATGGATCGTGCGCCAGGGCGGGGTGGAGGAATGATCCACGTCGATCCGGTGCCGGAGCCTCCGGATTTCGACGAGAGAGCCCGGCAGCCCGGCATGGCCTGGCTCGAGGCAAATCCCGGCTCCAGGCGCCCGCGCGACTACTGGTCGCCCTTCAAGCCCTGGCTGGCGGATGGCTTCGGCATGCGATGCGGCTACTCGTCCATGTACGAGCCGGTCGGGACGGTGGATCATTACCTGAGCTGGAAGTCCGCCCGAGAACGCGCCTACGACTGGTCCAACTACCGCTACGCCTCGTCATGGATCAACAGCAGCAAGCAGAACGCGGACGAGGCGGTGCTGGATCCCTACGAGGTCCCGGACGGCTGGTTCCGCATCCTGCTGCCCTCCCTGCAGCTCGTCCTCGCCGACCGCGTCCCCCCCGAGCACCGCGCCCGCGCCGAGTACACCCTCGTGCGACTCCACCTGCGCGACGACGAGCGCGTCATCCGCCAGCGGAGGGCATGGTACGGGATGTACATCGAGGGGGAACTGTCCCTCGCGGGGCTTTGCAAGGTCGCACCGCTCATCGCACGGGCCGTAGCGCAGCAGCGGTCCTGACCCCGGAGGCCAATACGGTCACAGGGAGATTGGGGCGTCAGCCACCGGCACCCGGAAACAGGAAGCCTCACCCGAGGTTGGAGCGTCACCCTCAGTGGACAGCGCACCGCCCACCACGCAGATAGCGGGATGGCGCGCGGGTCTCAGCTCACAGATCAGCCGCAGCCGCCCCTCACCGCGTACTCCACCTCGATGGTGGCCCCACCCTCGGGGACATGCTCGCTGTCGAAGTCCAGGGCGTTCCGCTCCTCGTCGTAGCTCCAGCCTTCGGTCGTGGAGACACCATCGATCCGCACCACGAGGGTGCCGGGTACGGCCTCTTCGCTGAGCTCAAAGCTGTCCACGCCCCACGCCACTTCCTCCGCGACGGCGGCCAAGCTGGTCGCCCAGTCGCTGGCGCAGATGGAAACGAACTGGCCACCCGCCGCGACGGTGGCCTCGTAAAGGCCGGTGTAGGCGCTCGCGGTGCCACATCCCCCGGCGTAGTCGCCCCCGACAGCGTGGACGATGACATCGTCGGGGTCGGACTTGTAGGACTGGAAGAGGGTCAGGTAGTAGGACCAGGCGTTGGTGCTCTGCTCCGGCTCGTCCGGGATCCCGACGAGGTTGAGCACGGCGTGCTCGCGCACCAGGTCCTCGTTGCAGCCGCCGCTGCCGGTCTCGGCCAGCGCGCTCTGACCCGCAAGCAGCGAATCAGGGACAGCTCCAGCCATCGGTGTAGCTGTGGTCGACCACCCCGTCCACGTGCGTGCCGGCCTCGTCATCCTCGACTTCGTAGGCCACGTCGCAGCTCCAGGGCCACTCGCCCTGGCAGTCGCGGATCCAGACGGCGTCGGGTGTGCCGTCCTCGCCATCGTCCAGCGTGATCTCGAGGATGCGGTAGGCGCTGTCGTCCCAGACGTTGCTGTAGGAGCGGAGCAGGCCGTCGCTCTCCGACACCTGGCGCTCGGTAACTTCGCGGCCGTGCTCGTCGTAGCCGTGCTCCTCGAGGTAGTCCCCGCCGTCGTCGAGGACGAGCGCCTCGTAGCGCAGCAGGTTCCCGTCGCCATCCCAGTCCCAGGTCTCGTTCTCGGTCTGCTCGCCGTCCTGCCAGGTCTCCCGCAGGACCATCAGCTCGCCCTCGTACTCGTTCAGCTCGGTGTAGACCCAGTCGTAGGTGCCATAGCTCTGGATGTCGAACCATACCTCGACCTCCCGCTCGACAAGCAACTCACCCTCGTAGCTGTTGGTGTAGGTGTAGCTCAGGGTCCAGACGTCGTCGGGATCCTCCGGATCTCCGTATACGGTGACCAGGGTCTCGCTCGCCACGTTGCCCAGCTCGTCGCAGGACATCTCCGCGGTGCTCTGCTCGATGTCGCCGTCCGACTCGACGGCGTAACGCTCGTACCCGACGTAGCAGCCCGTGGAGTCGTAGGTGTAGTGGCGCTCGTCGTAGGATCCCTCGATGTCGTCCAGCTGGTGGTACACCAAGTGTTCGTCGGCGTCGTATGTCCAGACCTTGGTGTAGTCCACGGAGCCATCGTTCAGCCTGTCGAAGGCGATGTCACGGCCGCACTCCCCGTAGTAGGGCTGATCGTAGGGTGAGGTCGTGTCCGGGCTCCCGCCCGTGTCGCCGGTGTCCTCTCCACGGGGGCCGCAGCCTGCAGCGAGGAACAGCAGCGTGAACACGATACTGATCGACAGACGACGATGCTCTGCCATGGCGCCCTCCGCGGTGACTCGTCGAGACTGCACGACGATAGCACCACCTCGCGCTGTCACGGCGCTCAATCGTCTTCGCCGATGGTCCGCAGCAGCTCCCGCACGCCGTCATCGAGCCCCGTGCCGTCCGAAGACCAGCCGCGCTCCGTGGTCACGACGCGATGCTCCGGGTAGGTGGCGATGGGGCCACCCGCGCCACGGGGTTGCCCGGCTCCTCTGCAGCCCAGCCCTCGTAGATGGCCCGGACCCGGGGATCCGGAACGCGCCAGGAGCGTGCCTCGATCCAGGTGATGTGGGCCGAGACATCGCTCGGATCTGCGGCGATCACCTCGGCGCCGAGCCGGAGGGCCTCGTCGCGGCGGCCATCGTTGGAGAGGTAGCGGATCCGGGCGAGCTCGGCAGGCGTGGCCGCCAGGGCGGCCGCAATGAGCAAAAGCAGGGGGACGAGCATGGTGTTCCTCCATCTCGAGGATACGACATGCCGGGCGCCGAAGCTCCTCGACCACAGGCTCCCTGGGGTTAGCCCATCCCCATGTGCCGATTGTCCCTGCTCGACAGGGCCCACTCGCGCAGCTCGGCGTGCTCGCAGCCGGAGGCGACGAAGGGATCGGCCTCCATGATGGCTTGGGCCTGGGCGCGGTCCACGCCGCGCAGGATGACCATGCCGCCCTTGCGCTCACCGAAGGGTCCGCAGAGCTCGAGGAGACCTCGGTCCTCGAGCTGTCGAAGGTGCGCGACGTGGGCGCGGACGAGCTCGGGATCGAACAGCTCGGGCCTCGCGTGGGTGAGCAGGTAGACCCAGCGGGTGCTGTGGGGGCCGTGCTCCTCGGGGACAGCGGGCCGAGCGCGCTCGACCGATGCGTACAGACCGTCTTCGAGGAACAGGGAGAGGTCGAGAGCCGGGTAGCGGCGTCGGGGGGGATGCTCGAGGATCTCCGCCCGCATCGAGGCCGCGACGATCCGACCGTAGATCA
>CAZHIK010000873.1:3011-4258 GCA_964532635.1 uncultured Enterobacterales bacterium | reverse complement strand
CGGCCTGGTGGCCTGCGGCTGGTTCGGCATCCAGACCTGGATCGGCGGCTCGGCCGTCTACCACCTGCTCAACAACGTCTCGAACGGCGCCATCGAGGGAGATCCTCTGCCGGTGCTGGGCATCAACGGGGCCCAGACCCTGTGCTTCCTGGGCTTCTGGGCGGTGCAGCTGATCGTGATCTGGAAGGGCATCGAGACCATCCGCATCTTCGAGACCTGGGCCGCGCCCTTCCTGATCGCCATGGGCCTGGTGCTGCTTGGCTGGGCCTGGGTGGAGGCTGACGGATTCGGGCCCATGCTCTCCACCCCCTCGGCCTTCGTCCCCGGGGGGGCGCGCGAGGGCCAGTTCTGGCTGGTGTTCTTCCCCTCGCTCACCGCCATGGTGGGCTTCTGGGCCACCCTGAGCCTGAACATCCCCGACTTCACCCGCTACGCCCGCAGCCAGAAGGACCAGGTGCTGGGCCAGGCCCTGGGCCTGCCCTTCTTCATGCTGCTGTTCTCGTTCATCGGCGTCGCTGTCACCTCGGCCACCGTGGTGATCTTCGACGAGGCGATCTGGGACCCCACCGAGTTGCTCGGCCGCATGGAAGGCGGCGTCGCTGTGGTGGTCAGCCTGTTGGCCTTGAGCGTCGCTACCTTGAGCACCAACATCGCCGCCAACGTGGTCAGCCCGGCCAACGCCCTGATCAACCTGGCCCCCCAGCGCATCTCGTTCCGGGTGGGCGGGCTCATCACCGCCGGGCTTGGCATCGCCATGTTCCCCTGGAAGCTGCTCGAGACCGCCGGCGACTACATCTACGTCTGGCTCACCGGCTACTCGGCGCTGCTGGGCCCCCTGGGTGGCATCCTGATCATCGACTACTTCGTGCTGCGGGACATGAAGCTGGACATCGACGCGCTGTACCGCCACGACGGGCCCTACGGCTACCGCGGCGGCTGGAACCCCGTGGCCCTGTGGGCCCTGGCCCTGGGCGTGGCGCCCAACGTGCCCGGCTTCCTGCACGCCTCGGGCTTCGTGGACAGCGTGCCGGCGGTCTTCGACACCATCTACACCTACGCCTGGTTCGTGGGCTTCGCGATCTCGGGGCTGGTCTACGGGTTCGCGATGAGGAGGCGGGTGCCTCGAGGCTGACCAGGCGCCCCAGGATGCGCCTTCCTCACGAGTACAGGCCTCTCCAGGCCCCTCGAACAGGACACTGCGCCTCCAGATGATTCTCCTGGCCCCGGAATGGCCCCTCAGGTCCCCC
>CAZHIK010000873.1:0-2911 GCA_964532635.1 uncultured Enterobacterales bacterium | reverse complement strand
ATGACAGGACACTGCGCCTCCAGATGATTCATCTGGCCCCGGAATGGCCCCTCAGGTCCCCCATGACAGGACACTGCGCCTCCAGATGATTCATCTGGCCCCGGAATGGCCCCTCAGCGCCCGAACCGCGTCTCCAGCTGCTCCATCAGCGCCTCGGTCTCCTGCACCGGCAGCTCGCAGCTGCCGCCCTGGCACAGGTAGGCCGTCACCTTGCCGTCCAGCGCTTCCCTGCCCCGCAGCAGCGCCACCCGCTCGGCCTGGGCCTCGAGCTCCGGACCTTCCACAGCGGTCACGAGCACCAGCCCCGGTGTGTGCCGCCCAGCCAGCACCTCCAGCCAGGGCCGCAGCTCCGCCCGTTCCGGCGCCACCAGCACCAGCTCGAGGGGACCCTGGTGGCGCAACTGCAGCGCCAGAACCAGGTCGGTCGCGGTCCAGGGCGCCTCACGCAACACCGGCCCCAAGGCCACCAGCAGCCGGTCGACCCGCTCTCGATAGGCGTCGTCTCCTGTCAGCGCCGCGAGCAACAGCAGGTTGTGGGCGTGCACAGCGTTGCCGCTGGGCATGGCGCCGTCGTGCACGGGCTTTTCCCGAGCCAGTAGCGCCTCTGCATCCACCGAAGTGCGAAAGAACCCGCCCGCGGGATCTTCGAAGCGTTCGCCGAGATCACCATCCAGCACCACCGCCGCGTCCAGCCAGCGCAGCGAACCGCCGGCCTGGTACAGCTCCAGCAGCCCCGCGATCAGGAACGCATGGTCTTCCAGGGTGGCGTCCACATAGGCACGACCGTCCTTGTGCACCCGCCTCAGGCGTCCCTCCACGATCATGTCTTCGAGGATGAACGCAGCCGCGCTCTCGGCCCGGAGCAGGTACCGCCCCGATCCCACCGCCCCCGGCTCGAGCACCCGGGCCGCCCGGGCGAAGGCCTGGACGGCCAGACCGTTCCAGGCCGCCAGCACCTTCTCGTCCCGCTGGGGCGCCAGCCGCTCCGCTCGCTTCGCCAGCAGCTCCGTGCGCGCCCGCTCGAGCGCCTCCGGCTCGATCTCGGGCCCGGCCCGATGCAGCACCGAGCGACCATCCAGGTGCCCGCCTTCGACCACACCGAAGTGGGCGATGACCGGCCCGGCCCGCTCGCTCCCCAGCACCGCTCGGATCTCGCCCAGGGTCCACGTGAAGTACAGCCCCTCCTCGCGCCCCCCATCGGGTCCGAGGCTATCGGCGTCGGTGGCCGCGTAGAAGCCGCCCGACGGATCGCTCATCTCGCCAGACATCCACCCCAGAGTCTCTCGCGCCACGAGCGCGTGCGCCGCATCCCCGCTGGCCTGGTAGGCCTCGAGGTAATCCAACACAAGCAGCGCGTTGTCGTAGAGCATCTTCTCGAAGTGGGGCACCAGCCAGCGCTCGTCGGTGCTGTAGCGGTGGAAGCCCCCCGCCAGCTGGTCGTTCAGACCACCGGCCGCCATGCGAGCGAGGCTGTGCAAGGCCATCGCACGCGCCTCGGGGCGCCCGAAGAGTCGATCCTCCCGCAGCAACAACCGGACGGGCAGGCTGGAGGGAAACTTGGGCGCGGGAGCGAGCCCTCCCCAGCGCGTATCGAAGCGCCGGAAGGTGGCCTCCATGGCCACCGGGATGGGCTCCCGCCCCGGCAGAGGCCCGGTTCCGGGCTGGGGCTGTAGAACCTCACGCACCGCCTGCCGCGCAGCGGCGGTCGAGCCCGCCACCCGCGGGTCTTCGCGCCAGGCCCGCTCGAGGGTCTGCAGCATGGTGAGAAAGCCAACGGACGCACCGCGGTCACCGTCCCGCGCCGGAAAGTAGGTGCCCGCGTAGAAGGGCTCCCCGTCGGCGTTGAGCCACAGGGTCATGGGCCAGCCACCCCGGCCGGTGAAGAGCTGGACCGCCGCCATGTAGACCGCATCCACATCGGGCCGCTCCTCGCGGTCCACCTTCACGGGCACGTAGTGGGCGTTGATGAATGCCGCGATCTCGAGATCCTCGAAGCTCTCCTGCTCCATCACGTGGCACCAGTGGCAGGTGGCGTAGCCCACCGACAGCAGCACCGGACGGCCTGACTCCTTCGCCAGCTCGAAGGCCTCGGGGCCCCAGGGGTGCCAGTCCACCGGGTCGTGGGCGTGCTGCTGCAGGTACGGGCTCGGCTCGTCGATGAGCCGGTTGGTGAAACGCGCGCTGCCGTCGGACAGCAGGTGCCGCGTCCGAGGGGTGTCGGCGCTGACGATCATCTACTCTCCCGGAGGAGGGGACGGAGGCGAGCAGCCGGCCGCGAGGGGGAGGAGGAGAAGGAAGGGGACCGGAACGACGAGCTGCTCCTCGGGTGAAGTCCGAGCACGGGAGGACTCCCGCGGCCTCCGTCCACCGGCCCCAAGGCCCGTGAACGGGACACGGACAACCTGTACACGTCCGATGAAAGGGGCAGGCCCGTGTCGGTGAGCACGACTACCGGAGCACCCCGCTTGTCCTCACAGGGCGGGCGGGCCATGATGGGACCATGCCCAAGGCCGCTACCAACGGGATCGAGCTGTACTGGGAGGCCCAGGGCGAGGGCTCCCCCCTGGTGATGATCATGGGCATCGGCACCCAGCTGGTGCACTGGCCCCAGGGGCTGTGCGACGCCCTGGCCGCGCGCGGCTTCCGCGTGATCCGCTTCGACAACCGTGACATTGGCCAGTCCACCTGGATGGACCACCTGGGCCCTCCCCGCTGGGGTCGGCTGGGCTGGGACATGATTCGCCGACGGCGCACTCGAGCCGCCTACACCCTGTGGGACATGGCGGACGACACCCTGGGTCTGCTGGATGCCCTGGGCCTGGCCCGGGTCCACCTGGCCGGTATGTCCATGGGCGGCATGATCGCACAGTGCCTGGCCCTGCGGCACCCCGAGCGCGTCACGAGCTTGACC
>CAZHIK010000872.1:0-4260 GCA_964532635.1 uncultured Enterobacterales bacterium | reverse complement strand
GGGCGGTGATGGCCTACCCCAACTTCGCCGACTCCTTCTGGAGCGTCGAGGTCCGCCAGACCTGCGAGCTGGACGAGGACGGCTACGGGATACCCATCGCGGCTCCGGGGATCTGGACCTGGCAGGGCGGGGAACTGCGCTGCTCGTCCGAGCCCATCACCGAGGGATCGGAGCTGGTCACGCTGGCGGGTTGCCCCGCGGTGGATCTGGCCAAGCTGGGAGGCGCGCTGTGCCTGGGCTGGTGAGCAGCCTGCTGGTCCTGACCCTGGCGGTAGCGTCGGCCGCAGTGAACCGACCTGTGGGTGACGACGACAAGACCCCCTATCGATGGCTGGCCGAAGGGGGGGTGGGCTTCGGTATCCATGGGGACTACCCGGCGTCGGCGAACCTTGGTGTGCACGTGCGCACAGGGTTGTTGCAGCCCGGCCTGGAGCTGTCGGCTCCCACCTTCGACGGAGGGTACTGGGTGAGGTCGCGCCACGGCGCCCTGGCGCTGGACGGCGCCCTGGGAGACAACGGCTTCCACGGGCCCTGGGCGGGCCTTCGGCTCGGGCTTCTGCGCAGCGAGCACCACTATGACATCGAGGGCTGGCAGCCTTGGGAGCGGGACTTCGCGGACATCGTGGAGCGCGGCTGGACGCTATGGGGCGGTACCTCGGCGGGCTGGCGTTGGGTGTATCACCCGGGCTTCACCGTGGGGCTGCGGGCGGGGGCGCGGGTGCCCATGCTCCGCCCTCCGAGCCTGCACCGGGAGCAGGCGTCGGTGGAGCTGGGCTTCACCCTGGGCTGGGCCGACGCGCCGGGGCGCAATCTCAGCCCCGGGTACCGCAGCCGGGAGCACACCGGCAAGATCAAGCCCGAAGTCATCATCATCCCGGCGGTCGTGACGGCCGGGCTGGGAGCCTTCGCCGGTTACACCGCCTGGCAGCTGAGCGACATGAGCTTGATCGGAGGCTGGTGATGGACTCCGGAGCGTTGAGACTGCTGGCGAGCACACCCGCGCTGCTCGCCATGGGCTGCGCGGGGCCGCTGCCGGTGGACGACGCAGAGCTGGGAAGCATGCTGGCCTTGGCGGCCCTGGTCGATGTGCACGAGGCGCTGTTGGTGGGGCGAGCGGCCGTGGGGCTCGAGGGCGAGGACTGGTCCTATCTGGGACGCAGCAGCTGCAAGGCGAACATCGAAGGCGCGGGAGGCAGCTTCGAGGCCGCCCTGGACAAGCCCTGTGGGTCGGAGGCAGCCCGCGACGCTCGCGTGCTGGCGGAGCGCTACGCGCTGGATGCCCTCGATCTCGTGGGAACGGCCTCCGGGGACGAGTCCCTCTGGGCGATCTCCATGACGGGCTCGCGTGACGCCACCTGGAGCGTGGGTCGCTACGAGCTGGAAGCGGGACATCAGCTCGACGAGCTGTCGGTCGAGCGCCTGGACCTGGACGATCGAATCCGCGACCAGGGCCTGGTCCAGCTGAGCTACCCCGGCTTCGGCGACCTCGACTGGACGGTCGAGCTGCAGCTGGACTGCTGGGTGGGAGGGGAGGGGGGCCCGGATCCATTCGTGGAGCTGAGGCTGACTACGGACAGCGGCTTCGCCTGCGAGCTGTCGAACACGGATGGCGGTGGGACGCAGGTGGATGGCTGCCAGGCTGTATCCATCCGGGACCTCGGGGAGTGGCCGTGCTGAGGTGGCTACTGGGTGTGTTGTGGGTGGCGGCGCTGCTGTGTGGCGCGGGGCCTGCGCTGGCGGGAGGCGAGCCCGAGCTTGGAGGGCCCGACAAGACCCCCTACGTCTGGGCTGTCGAGGCTGGGGCGGTCAAGCGCTTCGCCGATCCCGCGCTGGGGGGTGAGCTCTCCCTGGCGGGCCTGGGTCGCGTGGGCCCGGTTGTGGCTTCGCTGCGGGCTGCGTCACTGCGCCCCGTGGCGGCCGGCTGGAACGGCTGGTCAACGCAGGGGGGCCTCGCCTACCATCCCCTGGGCAACGGCCTGCAGGGCCCGTGGTTCGGCCTCCGCGCTGGGTACCGGCACTTTCAGTGGAATGCCTCCCTGTACGGGGATCCGGCTGTCCGGGACATGGGCTGGCTCGGCCTCGAGGAACCCGGCTGGAGCCTCGATCTCGGGCCGGCACTGGGAGCCCGATGGATCTTCCACCCCGGCTTCACCATCGGACTCGACGCCGCCATCTTGCCGTCACTGTACTGCCATTCCCTGTACACGCCCCCGGCCGCTTTCAGCACCGGGGTGGTGCTGGGGTGGGCCGATGCTCCGGGCCGCAACCCTCGCCCCGGCTACCGCAGCCGGAAGCTCACGGGGCAGGTCAAGCCCGAGATCGTGGCCCTGGCCGTGGCGGGGGGGATCCTGGGCACGATCACCGTGGTGGGGCTGGCGGTGGTGGGGAACATGGAGTTCCAGATCGGCGGGCTCACGAACGCTCGCCCGTGACCCGGCAGACCGCCACGGGTTCGCTGAAGCCCTTGACCTTCACCTGGCTGACGCGCTGGAAGCTCAGCCGCTCCGAGAGGGGCTCCACGGTCTCGAGGGAGGTGAGGACCTCACCGGGCCCCGCCAGGTCGCACAGGCGGCTGGCGAGGTTCACGCAGGGACCGATGGCGGTGTAGTCCAGGCGCATCGGGGCGCCGATGCCGCCTACCACCGCCTCGCCGATGTGCACGCCGATGCCGATGCGCTGGGCGGGCAGGTCGTCGTTGCGGCGCACATCGCCGAGCTTGGCGATGCGGCCCTGCATGGACAGGGCGCAGCGCAGGGCGCGCAGGGCGTCGTCGTCGCGCTGCACCGGTGCACCCCAGATGGCCATGAGCGCGTCGCCCAGGAACTTGTCGAGCACGCCCCCGAAGCGGAACACCTCATCGACCATGTGCTCGAAGTGCTCGTTGAGCATGCGCACGGTGTCCTCGGGGCCCAGCTCCTCGGCGGTGCGGGAGAAGCTGCGAAGGTCGGCGAACATCACGGCGACCCTCCGCAGCTCGCCGTGCTGCTGCAGGTCGACCCGATCGCTCTGGACCTCGTCCACCAGGGCCGGGGACAGGAAGCGGGTGAGGAACACGCGCCGCTCGGTCTCGGCTTCGACCTCGCGGAGCAGCTCGGCGCGCTCGAGCCCCAGGGCTGCCTGGGCCGCCATGCCCACCACCAGGTGCAGGTCCTTCTCCTCGAAGGCGTCGGGTCGGCTGCAGTTGGCCAGGAAGAGCACGCCCTCGGGGCCGGCCCTACCCGGCAGCGGGACCGCCATGACCGAGCGGATCTGGCCGTCGTGGATGGACGCGGAGGGCTCCAGGCCGGCCTGCTGGGCGTCGGCCAGCAGCAGCGCCTCGCCGCCGTGCAGCACCCGCTCCACAAGGGAGCGTGACAGGGGGATGGACTCGTCGGGCAGGCGGGAGCGGGCCACCCGTACCTCGAGCTTGCCCCCCAGGCCGGTGCGGAGCATTGCGGCGCCGTGCTCCACGGGCAGCACCTGGAAACAGAAGGAGAGCACCCTGGCCAGCAAGCGGTCCGGATCACGCTCGTTGCCCAGGGAGGTGCTCAGCTCGTGGGCCAGCCGCAGCTTGTCGTAGTCACGGCGGAGCGCGCCCTCGTCGGCGATGTCGGCGGCCCGCTGGAAGCCGCTGTGTTCCTGGCCCAGCACCGCGGAGCGGACCTGCTGGAAGCCGCCTTCGATGAACTGCACATCGGCGATGCTGGGCTCGTGCAGCTGGACGAAGCGCACCAGGATGCGTGCGCCGCCGAGGGCCACCACGTCGCCGTCACGCAGCTGGTGGATATCGACCTTGCTGCCGTTGACGGTGGTGCCGTTGCGGGAGCCCAGGTCTCGCACCCGCCAGGTCCGGCCGTTCTTGTCCACCTCGAAGGCCAGGTGTGCGCCGCTCACCATGCGATCGGAGAGCGCCAGGTCGTTGGTGGACAGGCGACCCACGCGCAAGCTTCCCCGGGGAAACAGCACCCGTGGCGCCTCGTTGGGTACCCGCAGCTCGAGCCTGAGCACGATCATGGGGCGATGGTAGTCCTGTGCGCCCCTTCTGTCTACGTCCAGGCTAGTTCTGGCGACAGCGGCGGAAGTCGGGATCGCACTCGAGGTGGACCTGTTGGCCCCCACTCAGGGTCAGCTCTCCCGCCGAGACGGGCTCGGCACCGCCGAAGCTCGCCAGGATGCGGTAGCTGCCCGAGGGGACCTCGCCGGCAGGGAAGCGGTGGCGGAAGTCCTTCTCTTCGAGGGTCAGGGCGCTGGCGCCGGAGAAGGTGACGATGGCGGTGGTGG
>CAZHIK010000871.1:0-4265 GCA_964532635.1 uncultured Enterobacterales bacterium | reverse complement strand
CCTGCGTCCGGGTGACGCCCGCGCAGAGCCTCCATGGCGGACCGCAGCTCCAACAGCTCATCGCCTGCAGCCCAGCCGATTGGGCTGCACCACTCGAAGTGGTCGCGGACCCTGTGCTCGTCGGGTCCGTAGGGGTGGAGGCGCCCGGGGGGCACGAGGGGTGGGGCGGCCAGTGCGGGACAGAGCGCCTCCAAGGCGCTGAAGTCCTCTTGGTAGCCGCGGGGATCGTGGGCCAGCGCCTCGACCTGCGCAGGGCTCAGCTCGAGCATGGCTGGGACCGCGAGGTCCAGGCCCAGGCCGAGGTTGACAGCGCGACGCCCCTCACCGTCCACGAGGGTGCAGAGTGTGAGGCCCTCGAACAGCAGGCTCTCGAAGCCGCGTCGGGACGGAGCGGCCCCTGCCCTGGGAGCCGGCGGCTCGCGCCAGGCGGTGAGTGCGTGTGCGACCAACTCCACCTGGTTCTGGATGACGATCCTGGGCCCGTTCAGCTCGAGGAGGCGCTCGAGGGCGCTGAGGCGACGTTCCAGGTGGACGCCCCATGCGCGGGGAAGGGTGGTGGCGTCGGCCAGGGCCCACTCGAGCGCGGAGCGGGCCTGGACGAGATCGCTGTGCGCGGCCAGGCCCAGCGCGGGGACCAAGCGGGCGCCGTCGGCACCGACGATCCCTTCGATCGGTACCTGGTCGAGAAGATCGCGGTGGTGGTCCCGCAGGCGCCAGCCGTCCAGGGTCGCCGCGAGGGCGAGCTCGGCCTGGTCCACAGCTGGGGCGTCGTGGTCAACCTGCCGCAGGGCCCCGGCCAGATCTCCGACACGCTCCACGAGGACCCGGACCCGGTGTGGGTCGGCCTGGACCATCGCGTGGGCGATGGTCGGGTAGTTCTCTCGGCGGTGTTCGAACACGAGGTGCTCTCCCCGCCTACTCGATGGCGGAGAAGAATCCCGAAGAGCGGGCGGCGGGGCGGGCCATGAGCGGCTCGAGGTAGCCGGCGACTGCGGAGCGCTCGAGCAGGCCCGCCATGATCCCGAGCCGCAGGCAGTAGCCGGCCTCGACGTCGGCCAGGGTGAGACGGTCGGCGACCAGGAATCCCGATGCCGGCAGACGCTCCACGGCGATGGGCAGCCGATGCTGGATGGCGGGGCCCGCGGTCTGCTCGAAGATCGCCGGGACGATGCCCGCCTTGGCGATGACCAGCTCGACCAGCTTGGGCTCCAGGGTCTCGGTCCACAGGGACATCCACTGCAGGTAGGCGGCGCGAGCCGGCTCGCTCGGGGCGACGGCGAGCCCGCGCTCAGGCTGTGTCTCAGCGAGCAGGGTGCAGATCGCCCGGGACTCGATCAGGGTTTCTCCTCGCCACTGCACCGTGGGCACCATCCCGTAGGGGTTGAGGTCCGTGTACGGAGCGGCCCGGTGCTCTCCGACGCCCAGGCGCTTCTCCTGGACTGGGATGCCCAGCTCGTGGGCCACCCAGCGCACCTTGCTGCTGCGATCGTTGAGTCCGAAGCCGTACAGGATCAGCGTGTCTGTCATGGAGATTCCCACGAGAAAGGGGGCAGGTCGGGTTCGTCTGAGCGACTATGGTCGTCACCCCTTCATAGCCAGCCCCTCGGACAGCCCACCATGAACAAGCTCCCCCTCCTCGCCTTCGCACTGTTGGCTTGCGGTCCCACCATCGAGGACAACAGCGAGATCCTCGCCGAGCAGATCGACGATGTCTGGGTGTTCTCCTACAGCGTGGCCCCCTCGTTCTACAACGACGCACTCGGCGGCGGAGACGCCGCAGTTGTGGACGGTTGCCTGGAGCAGGGCGGCGCGGTGGTGATCTGGCACCAGGAGCATCTCGAGACCGTCGAGGAGGTCCTCGATCGCCTGGACCAGGGCGAGTCGGTGTGGCTGCAGGTCGGAGGGGGCGGCCAGTCGCTGGACGAGGGTGCCACCACCGCCGACTTCCCGGCCGAGGTGCTGGAGCACTGTGACCCCAACGCGGTCTGGCACTCGAGCCCCGATCCGGTCACCATCGTGGATGATACCGGAGTGTAGAGCCCCGCAATCAGGTCTGCAGTGACACCTCGGGCGCGATCCGGAACTCCGGGCGGTGGTCCAGGACGAGACCGGGATCCTCGCCGGCCTCGATGGCATCCAGCAGGGTGCCGAAGTCGGTTCGTGCCCGAAAGCCGAGGCGTTCTTGCGCTCGCTGGGCCACGTAGACCCGGTCGATGCGTTGGAACATGGTCCAGCCGAGCTCGGCGTACACGGCCGGATAGCGGGGGTGGTAGCGCGCTACCACCGCGGGGGCGTGGCTGGCCAGCTGCTCGCAGTCTTCGGGCTGGAAAGGGCTGGGGGCGGTGATGATGAACAGGTCGTAGCCCAGCTCGGGCGCTCGGTGCAGGGCCTGCACGTGAGCGCTCACCATGTCGTCGATGGTGGCTCGCCGAAACAGCAGCTCGTTGGCCTTGGTGTTGAGCCCGCCCTGGGGGATGCCCCGGGCCTGGTCGTCCTCTTCTGGGAAGAAGCGGGAGGTGCGGAGCACCACCACGGGCAGTCCGAACAGCTCGTGGTGCAGGCGACACAGCTGCTCCGCGGCCAGCTTGCTGACGCCGTAGATGTTGCGAGGAGCGAGGGGAGCGTGGGCTTCGGTGATCCAGGCGGCCCGGTCGGTGCCGTCGCGCATGGCCGCTCGCAGCCGCCGATCGATCATCAGGGAGGTGGTGCTGGTGAACACGAAGCGATCCACGGTGGAGCCTTGGCGTGTGGCTTCCTCGAGCAGGGTCTGGGTGGCCAGCACGTTCAGCTCCATGAACGCCCGCCGGCTGTGGGTGGTGATGTGGGGCTTGTGCAGGGCCCCGGCGTGCACGACGGCCTGGATGCCGTGCTCCCCGAGCACCCGGCGCACCAGCTCGCGGTCGGTGCTCGGCCCGACGACCGAGGTGAGGGGACCGGGGAGGGGATCCATGCCCACCGCGGGGACGCCCAGCTCCGTCAGCTTCTTGATCAGCGCGGCGCCGAGGTGTCCGGAGGAGCCGGTGACGAGGACGGACCGGAGTTGCATGAGCTCTCCTCGAGGCGTAGGAGCGACGCGTCAGCGCCCGTACCAGCCCGGCACGAAGCGGCCGAAGCGATCACGCTCGGCGTCGCTGAACTCGGACGGGACCAGCTTGCCGGGGTTGCGCTTCAGCAGCTCGTCCAGCAGGTCCTGACCGTGGGCCACGGTGCCCAGGTTGAGCACCAGGCTGCCGCTGGCGGCGTCGACGACCACGGTGGATGCATAGGAGCGCTCGAGCCCCTGCGCCGCCCGCCGGTTGCTGCGGGACAGGAGCCCGAGCGCCTTGTTGAGCCGGCCCACGCCGCGCACGACCTTGGGCATGGGGGCTCCCACACGGATGCCGTCGATCTCGTCGAAGCGCAGGCTGGCGTGGGCTGGGCTGCCCATGCTGACACGGTCCGCGAACACCCGGTAGTGGCGCCCGCGGCGGTTGGTGCGGACGGCCCAGGCCACCACCACCACCAGCATGATCCCCATGACCACCGCCATCCGCACCCGATTGGCCGCGAAGTCGGTCTCTGACAGGAAGCTGGGGAACAGCTGGTCCAGCCCCATGGAGATCATGCCCCCGAAGAACAGGGCTCCCAGGGGGTAGACGACCAACCCCACAGCCAGCTCCCGCAAGGGGGGGCTGGCGGTCACGATGGGACCGGGGGCGAGATCGAGGTCTGGGTTGGAGGCCATGAAAGCGAGCTATGGCCCTGGCGCGTTCTGCGCCAGCCATCGAAAAAACCTAGCAAATCAGACGATATTTCCTCATTGCCTAGGCAAGCAGAAACGGTCACTCTTCTCGCGACCGGAGGACCCCATGGAGAACCCCGCTTCTGAGCCTGGCACCCCGCGCAGGACCCCGAACCTGGCCTTGAAGCTGCTGGTGGGCATCCCGGCCACCATCGGCTTCTTCTGGCTCTACCTGTGGGCCGGCGGCGGGCTGGGCTGGGTGCAGGGCTGGGCCATGCTCGCCGTGATGCTGGTGGGTGAGACCGCGCGCACGCTCTGGGTGGCTCGCCGGCAGCCCGAGATGTTGAAGCGCCGAGGAGAGTTCGGGGAGGGGACCGCCCGCTGGGACAAGCCCTGGCTCAGCGGCTTCGGCCTGCTCATCGCAGCGGTGTTCTTCTTGGGGGCGCTGGACGGCGGCCGCTTCGGCTGGGCCCCGCTGCCCCCGTGGCTGTTCGGTGTCGGGCTGGCGGTGTACGCCCTGAACGTGGTCGCCTCGGCCTGGGCC
>CAZHIK010000870.1:0-4265 GCA_964532635.1 uncultured Enterobacterales bacterium | reverse complement strand
CGTCCACCAGGTAGTACTTGCCGGTCTCGGTGTCGCGCACGTAGAAGTCGCGGGTACCGTAGGCCTCACCACCCACCTCGAGCCGCCTGACCTTGCCCTTGCGGGTGATCTCGACCCAGGACTCGGGAGTCTCGAGCTCGAGGTCGGCCAGCTTGTCGGGGCTGACCTCGCCCAGGGCGCGCACGGCCTCGAGGGGTGCGAGCTTCTCGAGCAGCTTGGTGATGGACTCACCGCCCTTGAAGGCGGAGTTGACGATCTCGATGTCGAACTCTTCCTCCTCGGCCTCGGCCTCGGCCTCGGCTTCTTCGTCCGCTTCGGGGACTTCCTCGGCTGCAGCGTCGGCGCTCGCCTCGGGAGCGTCCTCAGCCGCGGCGTCGGCGTCGGCCGCGGCGTCGTCTGCTTCACCCTCGGCAGGCTCCAGCTCGGGCTCCTGCACCTTGGGCTTGGGCTTCTTCTTGCGCTCCTCGAGGTCCACCCAAGCATACCGGCCGAGGCCGTCTTCCTTCATGGTGATCACGGCGTCGAGCTTGTCGTTGTGGAACGCGATGCGCTCGATGTCCTCGGCTTCGGCGCGGAGGATGACCACCGCGTCGGCCTGGGACTCCTCGTCGGAGGAGAACACGCCGGTCCAGCGAAGCCAGGCGGCAAAGAGCAGGGCCACCAGGACCCCGGTGTAGATCCAGAAGCTGCGGCTCATGCGACCCCCTTCCGGGACTTGCGACGAATACGAACGCGGACCAGGCCGAAGATCCCCAGGCCGAACGGCACCAGGAACGTGGTGCCGTAGAACAGGATCCCCTGGCCTTCCTTGCTGTGCACGATCTTGATGTCTTCCTCGTCGTTGACGGTGCCCGACAGCTCCTCCTCGCGGAGCAGCCAGTTGGTGGCGTCGAAGACGAACTGAGCGTTGGCCTTGTTGGGCAGCACCAGGTCGGTGGCGAAGCCGGCGTCGCCCACGAGCACCACCCGGTACTCGCCATCGTCGGCCGCGGGACCGCTGGCCACCAGCGCGACGTCGCGAACCTTGCGGGCCTCGGCGTCCTCGTCGAACTCGAAGTCACCGTCGAGATCGTCCCAGGTCTGGGCCTGGGTGCGCACCGTGGCGGTGACCTTGCCCAGGTGGCCATCCACCTCCTCGTACCAGCCGGTGCCCGGGAATATCATCCAGGCCGAGCGTCGGTTCTTGGACAGGGTGGTGACGCTCTGATGCGAGGAGTAGCGGTTGGTGCCCAGGTTCTGCCGATCGATGATCCCACCGTAGATGGGTAGGAAGGCGCGGGCGTCGTCGATGGCCAGGGTGGTGGCGTGGTACCGCACACCGAGGGTGTCGAGCAGCGGCGCGAGCCCCGGGTCCTTGCCGTCCTCGAGGTCGGGCTCGAGGGCGACCAGCAGGGAGCCTCCCGCCTCGCGATAGTCCTGCAGCGCCTGGATCTCCGAGGGCAGGAAGGGATCGGTGGGACCCATCACGAACACCACGGTGGCGTCGTCGGGCACCGCGGTGGCCAGGCCCTCGCCGATCCCCAGGGTCTCGACCTGGTAGTTGAGCATCTCGAGGAGCTTCTTCAGGGACGAGATCTTGGCGTCGGGGCCCACAGAGCCACGCCAGTCGAGCTCACCGTGGCCGGAGGTGAAGTAGGCCTTGCGCTCGCCCTTGGCCATGGCCAGCAGGGTCTTCTGGACCTCGCCGTCCAGCTTCTTGAGGGTGCGGCGCGCCTTGTCGAGATCCGTGCCGATCTTGAGGGTCTCGCTGTGCTCCCCCTGGACGAAGGCGACGTGGCCGTTGTCGCGGATCTTGAGTTCCTTGGCCCGCACCGGCTCCAGGGCGTGGTCCACCAGGGTGACGGTGAAGTTGGGACCGGCCAGGGCCTCGAAGTAGGGCAGCACCTCGCGGCCCACATCGCTCGATACGGAGAAGAACAGCACCGCCTCCATCGGCTCCTCGAGGTTGTCGATGATGGCTGCAGTGGCCGTGCCGGGCTCGGTGGTCTTGAAGTAGGCCAGGTCCCAGCGGTGGTTGAGATCGTGGGCCAACCAGTTGAGCGGGAACAGCAGCGCGATGGCCAGCACAGCGGTGAGGCCGCTGTCCATGGCGTTGTGGACCCGAGCCGGATGGGGCGCGGCGGGGGAAGCGGCGATGCCGCGGTCCACCAGCGTCGTGGCCACCAGCCCCGCAGCGACGAGGATGGGCCACAGGGCGCCGAAGGCCACCTGCCAGCGGCCTGCGAGCTGGTCCTCGAAGCCCAGGGCGTCCACCACGAGGTCGGAACCCAGCGCGTAGAACAGCAGGCCCAGCAGGGCCACCAGGCTCAACACGATGGAGCTGCGCAGGGCGCGCCGCAGGTAGTCCCCAGAGGCGCGCTGGTGATCCCGCGCGCGCAGGAACAAGGCGACCAGAAGGGCGAGCAGGCCAGCCGCGTCGAGTGCCCAGCGAGCCACGCCGCTGTCGCCGAAGGTGCGCTCGCCCAGGAACAAGGCGATGAAGCCGCCAATGGTGAGGAGGGTCGCGGTCAGCATCACCACCTCCTGCCGCGCAGGCTGCGCACGGCGAGCAGAAGGAAGGCGAAGCAGATGGACAGGTAGAACACGATGCTCTGTGTGTTCACCCGACCCTGCATGAAGGGCTGGAAGTGCTTGTCGAACAGCGACATATAGGCGGTGATCTGGTCCAGCGGTGGATCGCTGACCTTGCCAAGGGCCCACATCAGCACGAACACCGCCGTGACCACGCCGGCGATGCCGCCGCCCACGAACTGGATGCGCGTGAGGGATGAGCCCCAGGTGCCGATGGCCACCACCGCGGCGCCCAGCAGCACCAAGCCGAGGTAGCCGGAGAAGATGTGACCCAGGCTGACCTTACCGTTCACGAAGATGAGCGCGGGCATGTAGGTGGACAGGGCGAGCAGCACCAGGATGATGCCCAGTCCGGCCAGGAACTTGCCCATCACCACCTGGATCGTGCGCACCGGAGCCGTGTCCAGCAGCACCATGGTGCCCGAGGATCGCTCTTCGGCGAACAGCCGCATGGTGAGGATCACCGCGGCGATCATGGTGAAGCCCGAGGAGAGGTAGAAGAACTCCTCGAGCACGTCGGCCGAGTACTTGGCCTTGGACTCCATGGCCAGGGCGTTGAACAGCAGCCCGTGGACGAGCAGCAGCTTCGCCAGGATCACATAGCCCCAGGGGGTGTTGAAGTAGGCCTGGAAGTCCCGGCGGGCGATCAGCAGCGATTCTCTCATGCCGGCCTCCTAGCTGATCTTCTGGGAAGGTTGGTTGGACGTGAGCTCCAGGAAGATGTCCTCGAGCTCGGCCTCGGCGTCCTCGACCTTGCGCACGCCCACACCGGCACCGACCAGCGCGGCCACGAAAGCCTCGCGGTGATCGCCGGTCAGGTCCACACGGGCGGTGATCAGCTCGCCCTCGGTGCGCAGCAGGGAGGCCTGCTTGACCAGGCCTGTGGCGCCCACCACCCGGTCGAGATCGCTGGCCGCCATGCGCAGCTGCAGCCGAAGGGAGGTGCCGTGCTGCGCCATGTGGGACAGGTCGGTCTCGCTGCCCTCGGCCACCAGCCGGCCCCGCTTGAGGATGAGCAGCCGGTCGCAGGTCTGGGAGACCTCGCTGAGGATGTGGCTGGACACCAGCACAGTGCAGCTGTCGCGCAGGTTGGCGATCACCTTGCGCATCCCTACGATCTGCACAGGATCGAGCCCACCGATGGGCTCATCCAGGATGACCCAGCGGGGCTTGTGCAGGATGGCCTGGGCGATGCCGACGCGCTTGCGGTAGCCATAGCTCAGGGTGTCGATGACCACGTCCAGGGCCTCCACGCACTGGGTGCGCTCGGACACATCGCTGATCGCGGCGTCGAGCCCGGCGGAGTCCATCCCCCGCAGCTCGCCGAGGAAGCGCAGGTAGTCACGCACACGCATCTCGGTGTACAGCGGAGCGACCTCGGGCAGGAAGCCGATGTGACGGCGCGCGTCCAGCGACCCACCGAAGATGTCCTCACCACCGATGCGCACCGACCCGGAGGTGGGATGCAGCAAGCCAGCCAGGATCTTGAGCGTGGTGGTCTTGCCCGCGCCGTTCAGACCCAGGAATCCAACGATCTCGTTGGCCCCGATGCTGAAGCTCAGGTCTTCGATAGCCCTGGTCTCACCGTAGTAGCGGGTGAGTCCACTCACTTCGATCATGTGGATATTCCACCAAGCCGCTGGTCCCGGACGGTGACGAATGCTCACCGGCCACCGGGGGTTCGAGAAGAGTCG
>CAZHIK010000869.1:0-4274 GCA_964532635.1 uncultured Enterobacterales bacterium | reverse complement strand
TCGCCATGGACTCGGAGGTGTGCACGATGGGCCGCTCCACCCCGGCGAGCATCCTCTCCAGCCGGTGCTTGTCGGCGGTCAGGGAGGCCTTCTCGGCGGCTCGGCGCACGGTGAGTTCCAGCTGCTCCCGGTGGAAGGGCTTGGCGACCACGTCGTAGGCTCCGGCCCGCATGGCCTGAACCCCCACCTCCATGGAGCCGTAGGCGGTGATGACCAGCACCGGGGTGTCCGGAGCGTGCTCGCGCACGCGCCGCAGGACCTCCATGCCGTCAACCCGAGGCATCTTCAGGTCGGTGATGACCACCTGGTGTCGCTGGGGGTCGAAGTTGGCCAGGCCCTGCTCGCCGTCGGAGGCGAGCTCGACGTCGAAGCCCGCCTTGCGGAGGTTGTGGGCTGCCACTTCACGTCCGGTGGCGTCGTCGTCGATGAACAGCACGGTCGTGGTCATGCGATGCAGCGTAGCACGGCCCTGACGGGGATCAGGTTTTTCCCGGGCCTCCTTCCAGGGGGGGTAATGCCTGCGGCTCGAAGCCCTGTGCCGGTGGGCGGTCCAGGCCACGGGCTGCTTCGCAGGATTCTATCGGGATTCCGACGCAGACGACGAGATCATCGGCCTCTTAGACGTTATCCCCTGAGCCTTTTTCCACTGTGGGAAACCCCCCACCCCAACCCCCCCCGAGCCCTGCTCGGGATCACGAATCCTACCAAAGGAGAGACCATGGGTGTCTGCGTGATGGGCGTCGGGATCAGCGGGATCGCCCCCACGTCCACTGGCGTTTCTTACCGCGAGATGATCAAATCCGCGGCGGAAGCTGCCTACCAGGACGCTGGAGTCGAGGCCGAAGATCTGGATGGCGCCGTTTCGATCGAGGAAGACTTCATCTCCGGCTATTCCATCGCCGACGAGTACGTCCCCGATCAGCTCGCTATGGTCCGCAAGCCGGTCTACACCATCTGCGGCGACTTCCTCCAGGGCCTCGCATCCGCCGTGATGCAGATCCAGACGGGACGCTTCAAGCGCGTCGTCGTCGAGTCGTACAGCAAGGCCAGCAACGTCCTCGAGAAGGACGAGCTGCTCAGCTTTGCCTACGATCCGGTCTTCGAGCGCCTCGGTGTCAGCCCCCACTACCTGGCGGCCATCGAGATGCAGCGCTTCCTCGACATGTCGCTCCACACCCTGGGTGACGTGGCCGAGGTCGTCTCGCGCAACCGCGCTCGCGCCATCGCCAACCCGCTCGCCCCCTACGGCGCGCGCATCTCCCCGTCCGATGTGCTGGCCGGCCGCCCCGTGGCCACCCCGGTCACCGACTCCATGATCGCCCGTCACTCCGACTGCGCGGTCTGCTTCGTGCTGGGCACCGACGAGACCACCGAGACCTGCACCAACAAGCCTGTCTGGATCTCCGGCACCGGCTGGGCCTCGGGCAACTCCATCGTCGCTCGCCGCAACCACGGCCTGTCCGTGGGCTCCGTCCTGGCCGGCCGCATGGCCTACGCCGAGGCGGGCATCGAGCTGCCGGCGGAAGAGCTCGACGTCTACTACGTCAACGACCTGTACGCCCACCGTCAGCTGATGCACATGGACGCCCTGGGCCTGACCGACGACCAGCTCCCGGTCATCAACCCCAACGGCGGCATCCTGGGCATGGGCGACACCTTCGAGTCAAACTCGGGCGTGGCGCTGTACGACGCCATCCTGCAGCTCCGCGGCCACGCGGGCGCCCACCAGGTGCCCGGCGCGTCCCGCGCGCTGGTCCACGGCTGGCGCGGTCTGCCGACCGACACCGCTGCTGTCACCATTCTCGACGCCGAGAGGAGGTAACCATGAGCCGCGTTGCTTGTATTGGCGCGGGCATGACCCGCTTTGTCCGTCGCGCCGAGGAAGCTCCGGGTGAGCTCGCGGCCCTGGCCGTCGAGCGTGCCCTGGAAGATGCCGGGCTCGACATCGATGACATCGACTGCGTCATCCACGGCACCGCGCCGGACGCCTTCGATGGTATCCACCTCAACGGTGAGCACCTGATCGCTGGTTCCGGCGGCCTGAACAAGCCCTACATGCGCCACTTCGTGGGCGGCGGTACCGGCGTGTTCAGCCCCATCCACGGCTGGATGCACGTGGCCTCGGGCAAGTTCAAGAACTGCCTGGTCGTCACGGAAGAGAAGATGTCCACCTGCGTGCCCCACCCCGCGGGCGCCTTCCTGACCATCTTCGACCACACCACCGAGCAGCCCCTGATGCTCACCCTGATCCACATCTTCGCCCTCGAGATGGCGCGCTTCATGCACGTCTATGGCTACACCGAGGAAGAGATCGCGTGGGTTTCGGTGAACAACAAGCTGAACGCCATGGATCACCCCGCGGCGCAGATCGCCAAGAAGCTCACGGTCGAGGACGTCATGAACTCGCCGATGCTGTCCTGGCCGGTGAAGCGCTTCGACATCAGCCCCACCTCCGACGGTGCAGTGGCCATCGTGCTCGCCAACGAGCGCGTGGCGCGCAACCACAGCAAGCACCCGGTCTTCATCGAAGGCGTCGGCTACCGGCTCGACACCGCGTACTGGACCACCCGCGACCTGGCCTACCCCCAGTACGTGTCCATGGCCGCCAAGGACGCCTACGACATGGCCGGCATCAGCCGTCCCGAGAACGAGATCGACATCTGGGAACCCTACGATCCGTTCGACTACAAGGCCCTTCACCACATGAACGGCCTGCTGATGGACAAGACGGGTCGCAAGGTCAAGGACCTGCTGTTCTCGGGTGCCTTCGCCCGCGACGGCAGCCATCCCCTGTGTCCGTCGGGCGGCGCCCTGGGCGTCGGCAACCCGATCTCGGCCACCGGCCTGATGAAGATCGCCGAGCTGTACTTCCAGCTGTCCGGCCAGGCGGGCCCCCGCCAGGTCAAGAAGAACGCCCATCGCGGTATCGCTCAGGCCTGGGGCGACCTCATGCAGGTCGGCACCGTGGTCATCATGGGCTCCGACGGCGCGATGCCGATCCACAGCCGCGAGTCGGCCTGGAACGACGT
Organism: uncultured Enterobacterales bacterium; assembly: GCA_964532635.1. Classification (GTDB taxonomy): domain Bacteria; phylum Myxococcota_A; class UBA796; order UBA796; family JAFGLY01; genus CALDOK01. The sequence continues at coordinate 1,245 of CAZHIK010000869.1, read as the reverse complement.
CAAGCCCGAGGATCTTCCCGGCACCTCCATCAAGAAGGTCACGGACGTCCCCCACATCGAGTACAAGCCCAACCTCCCCTACAGCTGGGACAACGGCTTCGCCATCCAGACCTACCTGGACGGCCTCGGCGAGGGCAAGATCCGCGGTTCCTACTGCACGGAATGCGGTCGCATGATGATCCCGCCGCGTCAGTTCTGCGAGATCTGCAACCTGCGCTCTGTGGACATGTACTTCGACCTGCCCGACACCGGCGTCATCGAGACCTTCACCATCTCGAACGTCGACTGGGCCTCCGGCCCGCTGCCCGATGGCCAGCAGGATCTGTTCGCCGTCATCGACATCGATGGCGCGTTCGACCAGATGGGCATCGTGCACAAGCTGGGTGAGGTGGATCCGAAGGACATCACCATCGGTATGCGCGTCAAGGCCGTCTGGAAGCCGGCCGAAGAGCGTGAAGGCTCCATCACCGACATCCTCTACTTCCGCCCCATGAAGGAAGGCGAGGTGGTCGAGGTCGAGCCGCTGATGGTCAAGCCCACCGAGATCCACACCAACTCGGCCAAGTCCTGGCCTGGCAAGATCCCTCTGGACTACGCGTACACCGCCGGCATCGGTGGGCACAAGTTCTACGATGATCTGGCCCAGGGCAAGCTGTCCGGTACCTGGTGCGACGAGCGCGAAGCAGTGCTCATCCCGCCCTCCAGCTTCTGCGAGGCGGGGATGCACGGGCTCGATCCCAACGAGGACGCCCGCGAGCTCGATCCGAACTCCGGCTACGTCATCGCGGCCACCCTCGTCTTCGAGGATCGAGCGGGTCACACCCTCGACGAGCCGGTCTGGATCGTCCAGGTCCAGTACCCCGAGGCCGTCGGCTCCCTGCTCGGTCGCCTGATCGACGTCGCGGAAGACCAGGTCGAGATCGGCATGAACGTGGGCCTGGTGGCCACCGACAAGGTCGGCCCCGAGCACATCTGCTTCCGTCCGGTCTAGGTACGGTACCCCGGCTTCGCCGGGTGCCCGTGGCTACGGGCTACGGTCTGATTCTTCGCCCCGGTCGGCAACGCCGACCGGGGCTTTTTCTGTGCGCGGACAAGGGCTGACCGCGGAGTCCGGGGGCTGGGTGATACACTGAGGCTCCCCCGCGTCCTCGCTCCCCCGAGGCCCCTTGTCCCCTCCCGCCAAGAAAAAGGCGGCGCCCAAGCGCGCCGCCAAGGCCGCGCCCAAGAAGCGCAAGGCGCCCGCCA
>CAZHIK010000868.1:0-4289 GCA_964532635.1 uncultured Enterobacterales bacterium | reverse complement strand
CGGTTCCTGCACAAGGAGCGCGCGCTCGAGGGCGAGTGCGCCAGCTGCCCCCACGCCGAGCAGTGCCGGGCCGGCTGCTCGGCCCAGGCCTGGAGCGCCACGGGAGACATCCGCGAAAACCCCTACTGCGTGCGCAGGATCGAGGTGCAGGCCGTGCTCGATCGTCTGGGCTGATAGGGTCCTCGTACCAGGACAATGCCATGAACACCTACGAACACGCCCGCGCTTCGATGAAGGCTCGACACTTCGACGAGGCCATCCGCGCCTTCGAGGCGCACCTGCTCGAGCAGCCCGAAGACGTCCAGGCCCTGCTCGAGCTGGGCATCTGCCACCTGCTGGGCCGCTCGAAGACCACCTTCGTGGTGATCCACGGCGTGGCCCGTCGCTTGCTGGAGCGACGGGATCAGCTCTCCGAGGAGCTGGACCGCACCTGGCGGACCTACCGGGAGCTGTTCGTCGCCGCCACCGCCAGCTCCCTGCTGCTGGCGGCCTGCACCGCCCGCTTCGACAACGCCGTCGAGCTTGGCGCCCTGGCGCTCCCCCAGGTCGACAACGCCCAGGTCGCCCAGATGAGCGAGTTCCTGATCCCCGACCCCTGGCCCACCGACAAAGAGGCCAAGGCCATGGAGAAGGTCCGGGAACGCGGATTCGAGGACATCGACTACCTCCACGACATCCCCCACACCTACGCCCTGGTGGAGGTCTCGCCCCAGCGTGTCGCCATCGCGGGTGACGACCTGATGCCCCTGATCCACGGGATCATCCCCGAGGACGCCGAGGTCAAGGGGCAGCTGATCACCGATCTGTACGACCGGATGCTCGAGCTGGCCGAGACCAACAAGGCCATCGCCGAGATGTCCGGCTCCTACGACCACGAGTTCCAGGGCAAGGTGTTGCTGGCCGTCGATCGCGACATCCCCTTCCAGACCCTTCGGATGGTGATGTACACCCTGGGCCAGGCCCAGTTCAGCGAGTTCCACTTCCTGGTCCTCGATCAGACGCCGGCGGACGAGACCGATGCACCACACGTGCCCGAGCCTCGAGCCGAGGGCGATGGAGTCAACCACCAGCTGACGGTGATGGTCAGCGGCAACGGGCACGAGCTGTTCTACTCCCAGCATCGCGGCCTCTTGCAGGTCATCGGAACCCGGGGCGAGTTTGGGGAGGCCTCGCTCGATCTCTTCTCAGACGAGGGGACGGTGGGGAGCGACCTGGACGACGCCCTCGCACAGGTGGGAGGCGTGACCACGGGGACCTTCGAAGACCTCGAGGAGCTCGCAGGACACGTGGAGCCAGCACAACCCGAGCTGACCGACAGGGAGATCCTCGAGCTACTCCTAGAGAAGGCGATGGCAGAAGAGGCCGCGAGGGAGGCACTACGTGCCGAGTACGTCGAGCCCGTCGAGCCCGTCGAGCCCGAGGAAAGCAACGGGGTGAAGATCCCCTGCAAGGACGAAGCGGACTGCACCGAGGAAGACTCCTTCGACTGGGCGGGACTCGCACAGGCCGTGGACGAGATCGCCGCGGAAGCGGGCGGGGCGAAGCTGAACGTCATCCTGGTCCCCGACTCTCCCATCCCCATGCAGATCCTGACCCGGACCCTCAACGAGATCCGATCGCACACCGACAGCTTCGTCATCGCTGGAGGAGCGGACGGGGACGAAGATCTTCAGAGCTTCGCCCTGAGCGCCGGAGCCCCGGCCGCCCTCATGACCTTGAAGCCCGAAGATCAAGTGGCCGTGATGAAGGCCACCCTCCCGGCCATCACCTACGGCGCCGCGACGAGCCTGCCCCTGACCGAGGTGGAGTGAGCCGCGGGCCGAATCTCAATCGAGCTTCTTCTCGAGCGCCCGCACCCGGCGCAGTAGCTCGGGCAGCTGCTTGCTGGCGGCGGCCACCCGCGCGAACAGGCGCAGGGGCATCGCGGGGGTGCCCATGTAACGCTCGCCGCCCGGCAGGTGTCGATTGACACCGGCCTGGCCGCCCAACTGGGCTCCCGCACCGATCTCCACGTGATCGGCCACGCCGGCCTGACCGGCCATGACCACGCCATCGCCCACCATGACCGAGCCGCTCAGGCCCACCTGGGCGGCCATGATCACGCCCCGACCGAGCTGGCAGTTGTGGCCCACCTGCACCAGGTTGTCCAGCTGGGTGCCGTCGCCGAGGGTGGTCTGCTCCAGGAAGGCGCGGTCCACGCAGCTGTTGGCGCCTACGCCCACGCCGTCACCCAGCACCACACTCCCCACCTGGGGTACGGGCTCCGGGCCTCGAGGCCCGGGGTGTAGGCCGAAGCCGGCATGGCCCAGCACCGCGCCGGGGCCGACCACGCAGCCGGCGCCCACCACGGTGTCCCGCAGTAGCACCGCGTTGGGCAGGATCACGGTGTCGGCTCCCACCTGCACGTCCGGTCCTACATAGGCCCCCGGGTAGACCACCACCCCCGGCCCCAGCCGGGCCGAGGGATCCACGTGGGCCCCCGGCTGCACACCCTGGGGATGGACCTCGGGGAACAGCCGCCTCAGCAACTGGATGAAGGCACCCTTGGGATCGGACACCACCACCGTGCAGCGGCCCTCGGCGGGCTCCGAAGCCAAGAGAACACCGGCCTGGCACTCCACGGGCAGCTTGGTGGCGAACGCACAGTGCGCCGGGCCAGCCCGCTGGAGGGGGGCCACCCCCACGAACTCGGCGTCGGCGCCATGCAGGATCCCGCCCACCAGGGCGGCGAGCTCGGAGGCCCTCACGGCTGCAGCCGGTCGAGCTGACGGGGGAAGGGGATGCACTCGCGGATGTGGGGCACCCCGCACAACCAAGCCACGAAGCGTTCCACACCCAGGCCAAAGCCGCCGTGGGGCACCGAGCCGTAGCGGCGCAGGTCGAGGTACCACTCGAAGGCGTCCATGGGCAGGCCGTGCTGCTCGATCTTGCCCTCCAGCACGCCAAGATCGTCCTCGCGGCTGCCACCGCCGATGATCTCGCCGTAGCCTTCCGGCGCCAGCACATCGACGCCCAGGCAGCGGGCTGCGTTGTCCGGGTCTTCCTTCATGTAGAAGGCCTTGACCGCGGTGGGGTAGCGGTGGACCATCACCGGCCGGTCGTAGCTGTTGGCCAGGGCGGTCTCCTGGGGGGAGCCGAAGTCGTCCTCTTCGTCGATCTCCTGCCCCAGCTCGCGGATCCGCTCGCAGGCTTCGTCGTAGGACAGCCGCGGGAAGGGCTTCTGGATGCGCTCGAGCACGGAGATGTCGCGCTCCAGCACCTCGAGCCACTCGCGTCCCTGATCGACCACATCAGCCACCACGTGGACCAGGAAGTCCTCGCACAGGTCCATCACGCCGTCGAAGTCGATCCAGGCCACTTCGGGCTCCACCATCCAGAACTCGGTGAGGTGGCGGCGGGTGTCGGACTTCTCGGCGCGGAACACCGGGCCGAAGCAGTAGGTCTTGCGCAGGGCCAGCGCCCCCGCCTCCTGGTAGAGCTGGCCGCTCTGGGTGAGGTAGGCGGGCTTGCCGTAGTAGTCCGTGCTGAACAGGGTGGTGGTGCCCTCGCAGGCGTTGGGGGTCAGCATCGGGCTGTCGAAGAGCACGTAGCCGCGGCTGTCGAGGTAGTCGCGGATGGCCTTGATCGCGAGATGGCGGACGCGCAGGATGGCCTGCTGGCGACGGCTGCGGAACCACAGGTGGCGGTGATCGTGCAGGAAGGCCGGACCGTGCTCCTTCTTGGTGATGGGGTAGTCGGTGGCCTCGTGCACGATGGTGGCGCCAGTGACGTGGATCTCGTGGCCACAGAAGGGGGCGCGCTGCTCGGCACGGACCGTGCCGCGGACGATCAGGCTCGACTCCTGGCCCAGCTTGCGGAGGCGCTGGAACAGCCCGGGCTCCACCTCCTCGAGCTCCCGCTTCGAGGCGATGCACTGGATGATGCCGGTGCCGTCGCGCAGCATCAAGAAGGCGATCTTGCCCGATCCGCGCTTGTTGAAGAGCCAACCCTGCAGCTCGACCTGCTGATCGACGTAAGCTCCGATGGTGGCGACGGTGGCGGGGATGGCCATGGCTCCTCCTGTGGGGGCGGGCGATGGGAAGTACCCACGGCGGCCGCGGGTCGCAAGGATCGCTGGCCCGGTTCTTGCGGAAACCATAGGCAGCCCGCGCACGCCCGTGCGGGTCGGTGCACCCGAGATGCCCTCGGGCACGCCATCTCCCCTCGAACTCAGGAGCCGAGCACACCGCGGATTGGGACATTCATGGGAGAGTCGCTCGGGCGCGAACGTCCCGGGCTTTCCATCTCGC
>CAZHIK010000867.1:0-4292 GCA_964532635.1 uncultured Enterobacterales bacterium | reverse complement strand
AACCAGCGCACGCTCTACCCCCTGGGGCTGGGCTACTTGGCGGCCTACACCCCCGAGCACTGGGACGTCCGCTTGCTGGACGAGCAGCTCGAGGACGTGGATCTGGACGCCGCTACGGACCTGGTGGGCATCTCCACCACCACCATGACCATCAACCGCGCCTACGAGCTGGCCGATGCGTTCAGGGCCCGTGGGGAGCCGGTGGTGCTGGGGGGCATCCACGCCTCGGTGCGCCCAGACGAGGCCCTCGAGCACTGCGACGCGGTGTGCATCGGCGACGGTGAGCAGCTGATGGCTGGCATCCTGGCCGATGCCGAGGCGGGCGCCCTGAAGCCCCGCTACCAGGCCGAGCCCTTCGATCTGGCCGGGTTGCGCCCGCCGCGGCGGGAGATCTTCGCATCGGGCTACGGCTTCCTGCCTGTGTCCACCAGCCGCGGCTGCCCCTTCGACTGCGCGTTCTGCGCCATCCACTCCTTCTATGGTGGGCGCTATCGCCAGCGACCCGTACCCGAGGTGCTCGAAGAGCTGGCAGCGCTCCCTGAGGGCCACCGGGTGGTGTTCTTCAGCGACGGCAACCTCTACGGCTACAGCCCGCGGGATCGCGAGCGCTTCCTCGAGCTGTGTCTAGGCATCGCCCGGCTGCGCGAGGCCGGGGAGCTGCCGTTCTCCCGCTGGACCGCCTACGGCTCCGTCAACGCCCTGGACGACAAAGAGGCGCTGGATATGGCGGCCCGCGCTGGCTGCCTGGCCCTGTTCGTGGGCTTCGAGTCCATCAACCCCGATTCCCTCGAGGAGATGGGCAAGAAGCTCAACCTGCGCTTCGGGGTGGACAGCTACCAGCGCCTGGTGCGCAACGCCCAGCAGCGCGGCATCCTGGTGGTGGGCGAGATCGTCGTGGGGGCCGACGCCGACACCCCGGAGGTGCTGGCCGACACCGCCGCCTTCCTCCGGCGCATCGACTTCGACCTGCTACGGCTGCAGATCCTGCAGCCTCTCCCGGGCACCCGGCTTTTCGAGCGCCTGCACAGTGAGGGCCGGCTCCAACTGCGGGACTTCCCCGCCGACTGGCGCAGGCTCTGCGAGGGCTTCACCATGGGTGTGCACTTCGACACGGTGGGCACCCCCGCCAAGGAGCTGCAGAGCTGGGTCAAGGCCACGGGCCTGGACTTCTACCGGCCCTCGCGCATCGCCCGCAGGGCGCTGCGCGTCCTGCGGCTCACCCGCAGCCCGGCCCTGGCCTCCACCGTGGTGGTGATGAACCTCAAGTCCCGCCGCACCCACTCCGGCGCTCGCATCGAGGACAGCCCATGAGCGATCCACTCTCCCTGCCCGGCAAGCTCTGGGCCTACCTGCTCGAGCGCTTCCCCCCGGTGCCCACCCTGCTGTACGGCGGCGCGCTGTTCTGCGTTGCCTGGGGCCTGGGTGGACGGCTCGAGGGTGCAGGCGGGGGAGGCTGGCTGCAGGCCCTGCTGGGCACCCTGGTGTTCTTCACCTGCTTGCTGCACGTGCGCCTGATGGACGAGCACAAGGACTACGAGCGCGACTGCGAGGCCTACCCGGATCGCCTGCTGTCGCGGGGCGTGGTCACCCTGCGGATGCTCAAAGGGTTGCTGGCGGTGGTTTTGCTGGCCGAAGCGGCCCTGGCCGCTGCCCTGGGCCTGCAGGCGCTGATCGTCTGGGTCGCCCTGCTGGCCTTCACCCTGGCCATGCTGGTGGAGTTCGGTATCGGGGAGTGGCTGTCCGAGCGGCTGGGCTGGTACCTCATCTCCCACCAGGCCATGGTGCTGATCATGGCGACCTTTGGTGTCGCGCCCAGGGTAGACCTGCTGGCCCTGTCTCCGGCGAGCTGGGTGAAGGTGGGGGTGCTCGGCCTGGGCATGATCTGTGCCACGGTGACCTTCGAGCTGGGCCGCAAGACCTGGTCACACGACCGCGAGCACGACAGCGCGGACTCCTACACCCGGGTCTGGGGTCGGCGTCGCACCGTCGCCACCACCATGGCCGTGGCCATCGCTGGCCTTGGGGCCTGGACCTGGCTGCTGCTGGCGGTGGGGGCTTCGTGGATTCCTGCGGCCGTCACCGCGGGTGCGGTGGTGCTGCTGCTGGTCGCGGAGCTGCGCTTCCTGCAGAAGCCTGAGCGCAAGCGCTCCAAGCTGGTGGAGCTGGCGGGCGCGGTCTACGCCCTGGCTGCGCTCATCGGCGCGGCCGTGGGTTTCGTGCTCTAGATTTCACCGGCCTCGAGGATCAGCGCCTTCAGCGCTTCGTAGTCCTCGTCCCAGGTCAGGTCCATGGCGTTGAGGTCCACCAGCGCGTGCAGCCGGCCCTGGGTGTCGAGGATCCAGACGTCGCGCCACTCGGCGCCCCACGAGGACCAGGCCAGCTCCTCGGTGGTGTCCTGGAGCCAGGGGAGGTCCACCTCGGCGGTGAAGCTGTCGTTGTAGGACTCGTAGCCCACGGCGTTGACGCCCAGCAGGGCGGCCTCATCGCCCAGCTCCTGCTGCATGTCGTCCATGCGACCGAACTGGTCGCGGCAGTAGCCTCACGTGCTGTGGCCGAAGTACCAGGCGCTGGGCACGCCGTGGAAGGTGGCCGGCCCCATCAGCTCGCCGTAGGTCGTGGAGCTGGTGTTGGTGTCTTCGAGCTCGAACTCCGGCACCTGCTCACCGGTCTCGAAGGTGACACCGTCGAGGCAGCCGGTGGAGAGGGCGAGGGCGAGCAGGGGCAGGCGAGGGGACATGGAGATCTCCTGGGTTCCGCCTCTGAAGTAGCGCGCCCTCCGCGAGCTGCGGAGGGCGAAGCGCCGCGGGTGTGAGCTGGCTAGTTCATGTACCAGAGGTAGAACGGCATCATGCGATAGTAGCCGTCGACCTGGCGGGAGACCTGCTGCGTGGTGAGCAGCTCGTCGCCGATGTCGCCATTGTCGAGCTCCCAGGCGATGCCCCACATGGTCTGCATCGAATGGATCTCGGCACCGTCGATGAAGGTCTGGACGCCGAAGACGTAGGGCTCGTACTCGCTCTCCCACTTGGAGGTGCCCAGGGACTTGATGAAGACATCGACCAGGGACTCGTCGATCTCCTCGACGGACAGCTCCCACTCGTTGCCGGTGAAGATGTCGTAGGGATCGTTGCCCCAGACGCTCGGGTCGAGCTCGCAGTCGGTGTAGTAGGAGTAGCTGAGGTCGAAGACCCAGTCGAACCAGCCGTAGGCGGAGCTGTTGCCTTCGTCGGCGACGGCTTCGTAGATGATCTGGCAGACGTAGCGGTCGTCGTAGCTGCTCAGGTACTCGGCCTCGTAAAGCTCGAAGTAGAAAATGGGCGGGATGTCGCCGTGGTCGGAGCCCACCGTGACGAACTCACCGTCGATCACGCCACCATCGACGCCCCAGCTGTAGAGATAGGGCTCGAAGTAGTCGGGATCGGTGTCGGCGTCGGCGTCTGCGTCTGCGTCGGCATCAGCGTCTGCGTCTGCGTCGGCGTCTGCGTCTGCGTCGGCATCGGCGTCTGCGTCTGCGTCGGTGTCGGAGTCGGCGTCAGCGTCGGTGTCGGCGTCGGCCTCGTCGCAGGCCGAGGAGCCGAAGCAGTCGGGGTCGTCGCAGTCGTACAGGCCGTCGCCGTCGTTGTCGCCACCGTCGGAGCACTCGGCGGGGAAGTAGCCTTCGGGCTTGGAGCAGCTTGACAGCAGCAGGCTGCCGGCACCGAGGGTGAGCAGGAGGGAGGGCAGGATCATGCGGTTCATGGGGGCCTCGCGTACGGGGGAACGGCGCCACATTAGCGCGGAACCGCCCCATGCGGTAGCAGAATCGGCCAACGAGGATCAGCGACCGTGGACGTCCCCCGCGAGCCGAGCAACCCGAACAGCTCCCCCCTGCGCCAGGGAGGGTGGGTGGTGCTGCTGGCGCTGGTGCTCTGCCTGCCGGTCCTGGGCTGGCGGGCCCAGGCCTGGTGGACGAGCAACAGCTCCGGCGCCATCGGCGACGGGCATGATCCCACCAGCTACGGCTTCGCCCTCGAGACCTTCGAGGGCTCGGCGGCGCAGCTGGCCGCGGGAGGCCTGCCCCGCGAGGGCTTGCGGACCCTGCAGGACCCGCCCCACCTGACCCTGGAGCGGGTCGCCGAGCTGAACCCGGGCGGCCACGGCGGCAAGTTCATGGTGGACGGAGACCGGGTGCTGGGGCTCAACATCGGCGGCGAGGCCCGCGCCTACCCCCTGCACCTGCTGCAGTGGTACGAGCTGGTCCAGGACAGCGTGGGCGGCGTGCCCGTGCTCATCTGCTACAGCCCCCTGGTGGA
>CAZHIK010000866.1:0-4299 GCA_964532635.1 uncultured Enterobacterales bacterium | reverse complement strand
CCCGCGGTGCAGGCGTCCACGGCTACCGGGTCCACCCCGGCCACGATGGTGCGCAGGTCCCCCACCTCACCGCCCCAGCCCGGCCCGCCGGTGAGCAGGCCGCGGGTGGCATCGACCACGGTGAAGTCCGGCCGCAGGGTCTCTGCGAAGTCGGCGATGGCGCGCTGCAGGTCGTAGCGGTCGTGCCACTCCTCGGGGTCCTGGATCAGGCCCATCAGGTTCTTGAGGCCGAAGGTCACCTTGGCGGCGCCGTGGGACTTGGCCACGGGGATGTTGATGAACACGTCGCACTCGTAGGCGGCGCGGGCGACCCCGATCTTGCCCAGCTCGAAGCGTCCCCCCAGGTCCAGGTCTCGGTACAGGCGCTCGTCGGCGAGCAGGGCGAAGTAGGTGTCCTGGAGGGTCTGGGTGAGCCGGTTGATGCCGGCGTTGTCCGCGTCCGTGACGGTCTTGCGCATGTACATGTCCAGCATGAGGATGCGCTTGGCGCCGGCGTTCAGGCACAGCTCGCAGACGGCCTTCACCACCGCCGGGTCGGTGGTGGTCGCGAACCAGGCCGGGTGGCCGTAGTAGAAGTTGGGCTTGATGGTGACGATGTCGCCGCGGCTGACAAAGCGCTCGATGCCACCCAGGGACGCGATGGCGCGGCGCACGTTGGCGGCGGGGTCGTCCCCGGTCACCACGGCCAGATCGTGCAGACCCATCACCAGATCGGGCTCGCGGCTGACGGTCGGGCGGCTGCAGCCGGAGAGTGTCAGCGCACCCATGCCCAGGCCTCCCAGGCCCAGGGCGAGGTCGCGCACCAGCTCGCGGCGTGTCAGCAGCATCCGACCGGCCTCCTCGGGGTCGCCTGACATCATTGCGCGTTTCGTCCTCGAGATCACGGCGCACCGGCGAGCTCGGCGGCCCAGCTCACAGTCGACGCCCCGAAACGGATAGGCTCAGCGCGGAGTGATCGATGGTGATCTGGTGGTTCCTGCGGATTTTCACGCTCCCGTTGCTGCTGGCACCGGGCTTCCTGCTGGCGCGCCTGCTGGCCCGGGATGACTACGACTGCGCGGAGCAAGTCTTCCTGGGGATCTCGCTGGGGACCTACCTCGTCTCCTACACCGCCGTGGCCTTCGTGGGCGTGGTGGGCCTGTTCACCCAGCTGTATGTGCGCAGTTGGCTGCTGTTTGCCGCCAGCGCGGTCTGGACCCTGCCTTTGCTGTGGCTGCTGGCGCGCCGGGGACGGTTGCTGGCGCGTCTGCGCCTACCCCGCCCGGGGCGGGGCGACTGGATCGCCCTCGCTGTGGGCCTGGGCCTGCTGATCTGGGCGATGCTGCACTACGACCGCATGTTCTTCGACGAGGAGCGATGCCTGATCCGCTCCTCGGTGCTGCCCTACTTCAACTACCTGCGACCCGACCTCCCGATGATGAAGGAGGTCCCACCCTGGATGCTCGAGCGCAACCCCTTCCTGTTCTGGAACGGAGGCCAGCGCGAGGGCATGTCCTTCGTCCTCACCCCCTTCCTGGCGCTGTTCGAGTACCTGGGCTTCCGGCTCTGCTTCGCCTTCCAGCACTTCGCCATCGCGGGGTCCGCCTACGTGGTCACCCGCCGCCTGCTGGGACGGCGCTGGCTGGCGGTGCTGGTGATGGTGCTGGTCTGCGCCAACCCCTACACGGCCACCATCGTCGATGTTGACGACAACATCTTCGGGCTGGCCCTGGGCTCCCTGTCCCTGTCCTTCCTGCTGCGCAAGCCCGTGCCGTGGTTCTGGTTCATGTTGCCCTACGGGCTGTTCATCGGCGTGCGCCACGAGGGCCTGCTCACTCTCCCCGCGGTGCTGCTGTTTGCCTGGCAGGGGGGCCTGCCGTGGCGCCAGCGGCTCGGCACCGCCGGCCGGGTGATCCTGGGCACGGCCCTCTTCACATTCCCCTTCGTGCTGTACCACCTGTTCCTCCTGCTGGTCTTCCAGGTGCCCTACGAGGCCTTCACCGCCCTCGAGCCGGTGCCCCACAGCTTCTTCGGCCACGGGGAGTTCGGGGTCCGCGGCCTGCTGAACTGGCCCTTCCACCCGGAGCTGGTGCGCTCACCCTTCACCGCCTTCCCGCCCCTGGTGGGCTTCCCCCTCGAGCTGGCGTCCAAGCTGGGGCTGGCGCTCTGGGCGCTGGTGCCCGGCGGGCTGTGGTGGCTGTGGACCCGCCAGCGGCGCTTCCTCGGCCTGTCGCTGCTGTGGGTCCTGCCCTTCCTGGCCCTGCTGCTGGTGCAGTCCAACTGGACCGAGCCGGACAAGATGGGCATCCCCATCACCGTGCTGCTGCCCATCCCGGTCTGGGCGGCCTGCGGCCTGGCGGCGCTGCTGCACGGACGCGGGAGCTGGCTGCGGCGGGCCGCGGTGCCGGTGGTCGCCCTGGTGCTGTGTGCCGGCGCGGTGGGCAGTGCATCGCTGCTGGACTTCCCCGTCGACGAGCGGGGCTTCGGCTTCCGGCCAACCTACATGCCCGCCGAGTTCCCCCTCGACTCCCTGCGGGACGACGCGGCCTACGCCGAGGCGGAGCGGGCGCGGCTCACCCGGCCCGTGCTGCTGCCCTGGCTGCAGGGCCCCCGGCAGCTTGGCCTGTCCCAGCTGGGGCGCGTGCTCCACAGCCGCGCAGGCACCCTCGCCCAGGATCTCGCCAACCCCCAGTTCGCCTACTACCGACCCTCCATCCCCGAGGCCATGCGCAACCTGGCGGGCCTCGACGACATCATGCACTTCCCGGTCTCCTCCATCGCCGAAGCTCGGGGCAGCCTGCCCCTGCCCGGCGTGGGGCTTGCTGGGCCTGAGCAGCACGCCCAGCCGGTGGTGCTCGAGCTGGATCTCTCCCTCCCCCCCATCGAAAATCCCACCTTCCTGAGGGTCGCCGAGGGGCCGGGCCCCCTGCCGCTCTCCGCCGAGCCCGGGGTGCTGGCCCGCGTGGCGGACATCCCCCTGGACTGGGCACCGCTGCCGGGTACGGTCTCCCAGGTCAACGGCTACTTCACCGATGTCACCCTGTCCTTGTCCTTCGGTCACATGACCCCGGAGTGTCCGCGGGGGCGAGTGCAGGTGGCCTGCAGCAGCGGCGCCCGGCTGCGGGAGCCTGTGCTGCGGGTGGAGCTTCCCCAGGGCGGGGTGATGGCCTTCGTGGAGATCTCGAGCTTCATGCCCACCCGGCGCCACATCTGGATGATCACCCTCGACGGCGACGACCAGCCCGTGATCGTGGGTCCCGTCGCCCAGTGATCAGCGCACCTGCAGCCGGCGCCAGAGCGCGCCGAGCAAGCGGGCGAAGGCCCCGGGTCTGCGACGGTCCAGGGCCGTCTGGTCTGTGCTCTGGAGCTGGGCCTCCAGCTCCTGCTCGTCCACCAGGGCGAAGGGCAAGCCCGCCAGGCGGGTCGTGGTGCGCAGGGAGCGGGTCATCGCCCGGCGCATCCAGGGCTTGCGGATCACCACCAGGCGCCCGATGGCCTGGGAGTCCACCATGCCCAGCAGGGTCATTGCGGTCGCGGCGTTGGGCCCGATGTCGTGATCGAAGTCCAGCACCACCTCCAGCGGAGCGCCCCAGGCGATGTGCAGGCTCTCGAGCGCCTGGCGGGCGGCCTCCGGGTAGCCCTCACAGGCCGGGGCGAGGATGCGCACCCGCAGGACGGCGGCGTCCTGACGCTCGCGGATCAGCTGGTCCTCGCCCAGCTGGGCCACGGGCCCCTGGCGCGTGTGTCGGTCGATCCAGCGCAGGGCCGCGCTGGCTGCGGGCGGATATTCGGCCACGGGCGCGGCGCGTGGACGCTAGAAGTCCAGGGCGTAGTTGAGGTCCACCTCGAGGCCGGTGACTACGGCGCCGGGCTGGTACTCGAAGGTAGGACAGGCGCCCACGCCGAAGGTGAGCAGGGTGCCGATTGAGGGCGGCTCGTGTTTGGGGCAGACCTTCCCGATGTCCTCGAGGAACACCACCAGGGGGTAGGTGTCGCCAGCCACCATGCGACCCTCATCGAAGATCAGGGAGAAGGCCACTTCGGCGTCTGCGTCCGACAGGTCCACCGCGGGCTCGTCACGGGCTCCGGTCAGGTCCTCCACCTCACCGTCGTTCTTCTCCGACGGGCAATCGTCCATCACCACCGCGCAGATCACGCCGACACCATCCCCCTTCACGATGTCGATGGAGCGGGTGAGGGTGCCCTCGAGGGTGACGGCGGTAGCGTCGGCGTCGGCATCGCTGTCGGCGTCGGCGTCGGCGTCTGCGTCGGCGTCGGCGTCGGCGTCGGCGTTGGTGTCGGCGTCCGTGTCTGTGTGGG
>CAZHIK010000865.1:0-4300 GCA_964532635.1 uncultured Enterobacterales bacterium | reverse complement strand
GCATGGCCTCGAGCACCTCCCTCACCAGCTCCTCGTCGTCCATCACCAGCACCCGCCCCACCCCGGGCTCGGCGGGCAGCTCGGGTTCCGGTGCCGCGGGCTCGGTTCCGGGCCGCGCGGGCAGGAGCTACACGAAGCGTGCTCCAGGACCGTCGATCTCCTCGAGCCCCAGCCAGCCTCCGTGCTGCAGGGCGATGGAGTAGGCCGTGGCCAGGCCGAGGCCACTGCCCTGAGTCTTGGTGGTGAAGAAGGGCTCGAAGATGCTCTGCGCCAGCTCTGCGGAGATACCGGGGCCCTCGTCACGCACGGTGATGCGCACATAGGGTCCCGGCTCGAGGCCCGCGGGGCCCGGCGCGCTCAGCTCCACGTTCCCGGCCTCGATCCACACCCGCCCCCCGTGGGGCATGGCCTGGGCTGCGTTGAGCAGCAGGTTGTGGAGCACCTGCCCCAGCTGGGCGGGGTCGGCCTCCAGGGGCCACAGCCCGTCGGCCAGCTCGAGCTGGGGACGCACCGACGCCCCCGCCAGCGCAAACTCGACGGCCTCGGTGATCAGCGGCTCGAGGGCCAGGACCCGACGAACCGGAGCACCTCCCTTGGAGAAGGTCAACAGCTGCTGGGTGAGTCCCTGGGCCCGCTGTGTGGCCACCTCGGCCCGCGAGAGGTGGTGCTGCACGGGGTGATTCACCTCGACGCGCTCCCGACCCAGGGAGATGTGCCCCAGGACCCCGGTGAGGAGGTTGTTGAAGTCGTGGGCGATGCCGCCCGCCAGCAGGCCCACGGACTCGAGCTTCTCGGCCCGGGCCAACTCCTGCTCCATCCTGTGCTGGGCGGTGACGTCGCGCAGCGCCACCACCACCCCGTGGCGCTCACCGCGGCTGTCGAGGATGGGCGCAGCCACCAGGGAGACCAGGGGATGTGGCTCCTGCTCGAGCCGCGCCACGTGGACCACCACGCGCTCCGCCCCGCTCTCGAGGATCCGCCCGAGGATCCCCGGCAGCGGGCGTCCGTCGCTGGGATCGCTCAAGGTCAACACCTGCTCCAGGTCGAGTCCGCGGGCCTCCGCGTGGCCAAGCCCCAGCAGGCTCTCGGCCACGCGGTTCATCTGCTCCACGCATCCCCCGGGATCGGTGGTGATGACCGCATCGCCGATGGAGCGCAGGGTCACCAGCAGGCGCTCCCGCTCCTGGGCCAGCGCCTGCTCGGCGCGCCTGCGCTCCGCAAGCTCGTCCACCAACTGCCGCGTGCGCTGTTGGACCCGTCGCTGGAGGAACCAGGCCTGCAGCAGCGCCAGGAGAACGATCCCCGTAGCGGGTACCAGAATCCAGGCCACGATGACCAGGCCTCGTCGCCACGGGATGCCGGGGGGCTCGAGCACCCCCAGCCAGGTCTCCCTGATCTCGTCGTAGCGGCCGGTGGCCTTCAGCACCGCCAGCCCCTCGTTCAGGGCCGTGACCAGCTGCTCGTCGCCATCGCGCACCGCGAAGCAGTACTCCTGAGGGGCAAGGGGCCGACCGACCACCTGGACGCCTTCGATGCCCAGCCGCTCCGCCAGGTAGAGCCCCTGGTGCTGGAACAGCAGCGCCGCATCGTGCCGACCGCCCGCCAGCTCCCGGAGGGCTTGCTGAGGCCCGGAGACCGAGACCAAGGTGTCCTGGATGCCCAGCTGCCGGGCCATGTCCTCCACCAGCGCGCCCTCCTGGACCACCACCGCCCGTCCCGCCAGGTCCTGCACGCCGCGGATGCCCTCCTGTTCCTCCCGGACGAAGACTGCGTACGGGGCCATGGCGAAGGGATTGCTGAAGTCCAGGGTCTCGTCCCGCTGGACCGAGTAGTGCATACCCACCACGGCATCGAGCTGGCCTGCCTCGAGCTGCCGGCGGACCTCGCTCCACTCCCCCAGCCGGATCTCCACGTTCAGATCCATGACCTCCGCGACGGCCAAGAACATCTCCACGTCGAAGCCTGCAGGCTCGCCGTCGGCGTCCAGGTACTCGTAGGGCGGGTAGTCGGCGTCTCCCCCCACCACCAGCTCCCGGGCGATCAGAGGGGGGTAGGCGACGGGGGCCGGGGGCTCGTCCGCCCAGGCGGGCGGCAGCCCCAGGAGGAAGGCCAGCAGCGCCAGCACGGCGAGCGGGAGGGGCCAACTCGCCCCACGCTGCCACACACGCTCGCTCGAGACCGGGTTCATCCTGGCGGGAGCATACCAGCTTCTCCGATAGCTACGCAGCGGAGCCTGCGCCCCTCAGCGCGCCACGGCACGCTCGGCGTTGATCTCATCGAGCAGCGGCACCAGCAGCTCCGGATAGTCGGTCTGGATCACCTGGGCGCCGTCGTCGGCCATGCCCCGCCAGCTGTCCTCGACGGTACCGCTGCCGACCACCACCGCCTCGAAGCCCAGGCCGTGGCTGAACAGCCTCACCCCGTGCTCGGCGAAGGGCTCCGCCGCCTCGGCGATGTCCAGGAAGTCCACCTCGGCCAGCTCGGGCTCGTAGGGCAGGTAGTCCTCCAGCTCCTCCACTCCGTCGAGGTTGGGCATGATGGCGATCTCGGGATCAGCGCTGCGGTAGTCCTCCGCCTTCTCCACGCTCTTGGTGAGCAGGAACACTCGGTCCACCATGTCCGCCGCGCGTATGTCCGCGGCCATGGCCGCGCCCGTGGCATCCTTGACGTCCACGTCCACCACCAGCCGCCGATCGATGTGCTGCAGCGCCTCGAGGAAGGTGGGCACCGCTTGATCGGGCACCCCCTCGAACTCCGAGGGCACGGTCAGGGCCTGCAGCTCGGCCCAGCTCATGTCCTGGACCTCACCGCTGCCGTCGGTGGTGCGATCCACGGTGCTGTCGTGCATCAGCACCACCACCCCGTCGCTGGTGGTGCGCACATCGAGTTCAACGGCATCCGCTCCCAGATCGAGGGCCCCGTCGATGGCGGCGAGGGTGTTCTCCGGCGCGAACCGGGCCGCCCCCCGGTGGGCCACCGACAGCACGTAGGGGCAGGACGGGTCCAGGAAGCAGTACGACAGGTCTTCGGGGACCCGGGACTCCGGCGCTTCGGTGTCGTCGGTGGCGCTGTCGTCGAGGGTGGGACAGCCAAGACAGCAGAGCGCGAGGAGTGGAAGCAGAGCGCGCACGGTGACCTCTGGCAGGCGGAACCACCGGAGGGTACCATGGCCCGATGAAGCGCCTCCTCCCCTGCCTGGTCCTGCTCGCCGCTGGCTGCAAGTCTCCGCCCGAAGCCCCCGAAGACCTCCACGACCTCGCGTCCTACCTCTTCGAGCACAGCTGGGACGAAGATCAGGAGGCCCTGGTGGTGGGGCTCGAGCAGCTCACCACCTGGCTCGAGGCCAACCAGGAACTGGCCTACGAAGGCTACGAGGTCGGAGCCCTCAGCGAAGAAACCGTGGACGCGCTGGACGACAAGGACCGCACCACGATGGGCATGGTGGGCCTGTCCCTCACCCGCCTGTCCCATCACCCCATCGAAGACAGCACCTGGGCCCTGGTGAGCGTGGATCAGGGCGAGATCTACCCCGACACCTTCGCCGAGTACGCCCGGGAGTACCTCAGTGGTCCCGAGTGCTTCGTCGAGCGCAGCTGTGAGCGCATGGAGGCCATCGAAGAGCTGCACAGCACCTTCCCCCTCAGCCTCGAGACCTGGAGCACCGCCCACAACCAGTATGTCTGGGCCGATCTCGAGGGTGGCACGGCCATGGTGCACCGCAACTGGCAGGTGGACCCCCCAGAGGTCAGCTCCGACCTGATGAAGGTCGACGAGCAGGCCTACCTCAACCTCTTCGTGCCCGGCAGCGAGGGGGCCTGGCGGCTGCAGGCCCAGTGGACCGTCTACTCCGACGACAACAACACCCCCGAGGACTTCGCCATGACCCTGGTCCTCAACTTCCTCGAGAGCTGCCACGACAACCTCGAGGCCTGGCTGGACGACAACGGTCCGTAGCTCGATGAAGCAGGGGACTCGAGTCCTCGAAATGTAGGGGCGGGGTTGACCCCCGCCCGCCGAGAACCGTCTTCGGGAGGGGGTGAACCCCTCCCCTACATCAGTCGGTGAAGCGCCCAGGGATCGGTCGGCCGCCCCGTGTCGCGTTCCAACCCCTACAACCCGCCAGTGCTCTCCAGCACAGCACAGCGCTCGTCGATCCAGGCGCGCATGTCGTCCTGGTAGGCCTCGTAGGCCCAGGTCTCCAGCTCCCGGCGGGGATCCGCCTCCACCCAGGGCTGGATCAGCTCCACGGCCTGGCCGAGCTCTTGCCCTGGGACCCGGACTGGGCCTTCTACCCCCACAC
>CAZHIK010000864.1:0-4305 GCA_964532635.1 uncultured Enterobacterales bacterium | reverse complement strand
CGAGCTCGAGGCCGACAGCGTGGACCTGGCCTTCATGGCCCACCTGGGCTTCTACCTCTACCCGGAGCTGCTGGACGAGAACGTGTCCATGCTCGCCAGCCTGGCCCGCGCCGTGAAGCCTGGCGGCCACTTGGTGGTGCTGGAGTACATCCCTCCAGGGCTGACCGAGGATCACCTGGTGCCCCACATGCGGCGCGCCGGCTTCGAGCTGCAGGGCTCCCACTGGTTCGAGCACCACCAGACCTGGCTGTACACCTTCGAGATCCCAGCGGACGACAAAGACGCCGCCTCTTTTGGTGCCTGAACGGTGTCCTCGAGCGATCAAACCCGCGGTGGACCGAGCTGGCTGATGCCGGGCGCAGGCGATCTGGTGCTGTTGACGGCGTTGCTGCTCACCCTGCCCCTGGGCGTCTTCGCTGGCGACCTGTGGTGGCTGCTGGCTGCGGGCAGGGAGATGGTGGCGTCAGGCCAGGTGCCTGCGGAGAACCTGTTCTCCTTCACGGCACCCCAGCATCCATGGACCCACCACGAGTGGGGCTTCGCCCTGGGCGCCCAGCTGATCGTGGAGCACCTGGGCACGGCCTGGCTGCTGGCCCTGCGATCGTTGCTGCTCGGCGCCACCCTGTGGCTGCTCCACCGCCAGGCCACCCGAGGGGGGGCGGTGATCCTGCCCCTGCTGATGACCGGCGCCACCTTCCTGCTGCTGTTCGCTCAGGCCACCGTGCGCCCCTGGTTGGTGGCCAACCTGCTGCTCACGGCGCAGCTGGCGCTGCTGTGGCGTCGGGACGGACCCAGCTGGCGCCAGGGGCTGCTGCTCTGCGGCATCTTGCTGCTGTGGACCAACACCCACGGCTCGTGGATGTTGGGGCTCGGCATCCTGTGGCTCGAGACGATCTTCTGGGTCCTGCGCAGGCCGCGGGGCGCCCCGGTGCTGCCGGTGGTGGCCCTGGTGAGTACCGCGCTGACCTTCGTCAATCCCTACGGCCCCAGGCTCCACCAACTGGTGCTGGGCTACCTACGCGGCCATCCATTCCAGCAACTGGTCGCCGAGTGGGGCCCTCCGGATCCCGCCCAGCTCACCACCTGGGTCTTCGCGGCGCTCCTGGCCCTGGGCAGCTGGGGCATGTGGCGAGGCCGAGGCAAGCTGCACCCCGCGGGTATGGCGCTGGTGGTCCTGCTCGCCGCCATGACCCTGCGCAGCGCACGCAACGCGGGGATCTTCGCCATCGCGGCCACGCTGCTGCTGTCCCGGGATCTCGACGCGTGGCTGCCACCTGCGCGAGGCTGGCTCGCCCAGCGAATCCAGCACTACCGGATGCTTGCGCGCCGCTGGCCCGGAGGGCCGCTGGGCTGGTGCCTCGCTCTCGCCGTGCTCGCCCTGTTCGTGTGGCACCACCGCGGCCGGCCAATCGAGCACTTCACCTCCCCCGAGCACTGCCCCATCAGCGAGATCCAAGCCCTGGCGGAGCGTGGTGCCGAGCGTGTGGCGCCCCACTTCCAGTGGGGTGGCTGCACCATCTGGGCCGGCGGTCCCCAGCTCCGGGTGTTCTACGACCAGCGCAACGATCCCTACCCCGAGTCCGTGATGGTGGACTTCATGACCCTGCACACCGCGTCCGAAGGCTGGGAGGCGATCCTGGATGAGTATGCGGTGGACGCGATCCTGTGGCGCGAGGGCGAAGCGCTGGAGCGGGCGCTGCGGGAACGGCCGGGTTGGCAGGACGTCTCGACCACGGCCGGGGTGGCTGTCTACGTGCGCGAGGGCGGGGGTTAGTCCTGTCACCGCCGTGGCGGGTCCAGGGCCTCGTGGCCCGTGAGGGTGGCGCGTGACGGCGTGCGAAACGCGTGCTCGTTCGCGTGGTCGTCGCCCGTGAAGGGGTGATGTGTGCCGGGGCCACGAACACGCCCCACGGTCCCCGCGCCCCCCCATCCTTGCAGGCGAACGAACACGCCCACGCCACGCAGCGAACCAAGTGGCCTCCGACCTCAGGTCGCACCCGGGTTGGTTCGGCGTTGGCGCTGCGAACTCCAGCGACCCTGGACGTCGAACTAGTCCCCTGCCCACTGCTCGAGGTGCTCACCCCAGCGCTCCTGCAGCTGCTCCACGAAGAGCCCCGCGTCGTCGGGGCCGAGCTGCTGTGCTGCGCAGCGGGTGGCAGCCAGGCGGGCCTCCTCGATGGGTTCGAAGCGCACCACGTTGGTGCTCACGCTCAGCTCGTCCAGTTGGTAGACGAAGTCCTTCATGCAGGCCTCGAGCTTGTCGGCCAGCGCTGGCTCACGGCCTCTGTCACGCAGCCAGGTCTCGAGCCAGGGGCGCCCCCAGCTGTCGAGGGCCTCGGCGGCCCGGCTCCCGGTGGAGCTACGATCCTCGAGCGCCACGAACGCCTCGATGTGTCCCAGCTGCAGCTCGGAGCGAACCAGGGCGGCTCCCATCGCGAGCACCGCCAACCCCACCGCCGCACCGAGCAGCCAGAAGCCACGCAGGCGGGGGCCCATGGGGGCGCGCTGGAGGGGGGGCGCGGTCACACTCACTCCGAGGACGAAGACAGCGGTTCTACCACGACCGGACGCCCGCCCTTGCGCGGATCGCTGGCGCCCACCAGGCGGCCGTCGCCCAGGCGCTGCACAGCCTGAACCGCCGCGGCCGGGGGCGGCCCCCCAACCTCGTGGCCGCAGCCCTCGAGGGCCTGGACCAGATCCTGGGGAAGATCGGGGTCCACGCGCACGCGGTCGGGCAGCCACTGGTGGTGGAAGCGGGGCAGGTCGACGGCTTCCTGCACCCCCAGTCCGCCGTCGAGCACCGCCAGCAGCACCTCGAGGGTCCCGGTGATGATGCGGGGGCCGCCGCTGGCGCCCGCCACCAGGACCGGCTGGCCCGCCGCGTCGAGCACCACGGTGGGGCTCATGCTGGACAGCGGTCGCTTGCCGGGGGCCACCGCGTTGCGCTCGTTGCCCACAAGCCCGTAGAAGTTGGCGACCCCTGGCGCGGCCACGAAGTCGTCCATCTCGTCGTTGAGCAGCAGGCCCGTGCTGGGCTCAACCACCCCGCTGCCGAAGCTGGTGTTGATGGTGGTGGTCAGCGCCACCGCCATGCCCGTGCCGTCCAGCACCGAGATGTGGTGGGTGCCCGCGTCCTGGCCCGGATCCATGGGCAGGCCGTAGGCCTCATTGCTCAGGGTGGCGCACTTCGGGGGCTCGCCCGCCTGACGCAGGGCTGTGCGAACGGCCTCGATGCGCGCCTCGGAGAGCAACTCCTGGACAGGGACCCGCACGAAGTCGGGATCTCCCATCCAGCGAGCACGATCGGCGAAGCCGTGCTTCAGCGCCTCGACCCTGCGCTGCACCGCGCATGGTGTGCGGGGATCGCCTGCCGGCCAAGCCTCGAGCACTCGCAGCACCTGGAGGATCACCAACCCACCCGAGGAAGGTGGCGGCATGGTGACCAGGGTCCAGTCGCGGTAGCGCCCAGCCAGGGGCTCTCGCGGCACGGGTCGATAGCCCGCCAGATCCACCGCGGTGATGACGCCGCCCAGCTCCGCCAGGCCCCGGACGAAGGGCTTGGACTGGGCGCCGGTGTACAGCGCCTCGCCGCCGCTGGCCGCCCAGGCCTCGAGGGTGGCCGCCAGGGTGCTACGGCGCAGCTGCTGCCCTTCCATGGGGGGGCCCTGCACCCCGTCGAACAGCAGGGGAAACAGGGCGTCGCTGTGCTCCTCGGACCAGGCCTGGGAGGCCCGAGCCAGGGCTCCCCCCGCCGGGAAGCCGTCTCGGGCCAGCCGGATGGCGGGCGCTGCGACCTGGGTGGGCTCGAGGCTGCCGTAGCGCTCGAGCAGCAGGGCCAGGCCACGGGGCTCACCGGGCACCGCCACCGCCAGCGGGCCGTGCTCCGACAGCCCGGGGACCACGACCCCCTCCGGGCCCAGGAACATGTCGGCATGGGCGGCGGCCGGGGCGACCTCGCGGAAGTCCAGCGCCACGGGATCGACTCCAGGGCGGACCACGATGGCGAAGCCGCCGCCGCCGAGCCCGCTCGAGTGGGCCTGGACCACACCGCCGGCCAATGCGGCGGCCACGGCCGCGTCCACCGCATTGCCGCCGGCGCGGAGCATCTCCGCCCCCGCGCCGCTGGCCAGCGGGTGATCCGCGGCGACCACCCCGGGTGTGGGCTCGGTGAGCGGAGCTTCGGGCTCTCCACAAGCCAGCAGGGGAGCGAAGGCCAGCAGCGCGGCCCGTCGAATCCATGCGCACACAGCCGCCATGGGGCCTCCTGCTCCCCTCCTATCGCGGGGCGTCCCGCTGCCGTATGAT